>JAQVHJ010000079.1 GCA_028696285.1 bacterium | reverse complement strand
TTTATTCAAAAGGTTTTAAAGTTTCCCCATTTTTTAAAATCATATAGATTTCACTTACTGAAATTATTTATTTGCCTATGTATCAATAATTATATATTTTATCAATGAATTTTTGGGGAAACTCCTGATTATATGTTAACATAAATATTGGAGGAATGGAAAAAATCAAATAGATTATAACATTTTAATGATCTGGTTTGGGATTAAATCGAGGGGGGATATACTTTGTATTGCTCCAAGTTCAATTGCGACTTTCGGCATTCCGAATATAATTGATGACTCTTCATCCTGTGCAATTGTTTTCCCTCCATTCTCTTTAATCTTAAGCATCCCTTTAGCCCCGTCCATTCCCATTCCTGTAAGAATAACTCCGAGAGCATTCTCTCTGTAGTTCTCCGCAATTGAAGAGAGGAGAACGTCTCCGGACGGCTTACACCCGTATAATGGAGGAGAATCCTGGAACCTGAAGATTCCGTCTTCGTCAATCATGGAATGAATTGTTGTCGGTGCAATATAACCGATTCCGGGTTTAACCTGCAAACCATCTTCAATTAAATGAAGAGGAATGTTACTGTATATTCGGAGCCAATTAATAAATTCAGAATCGAAATCCTCGGCTAAATGCTGAACGATTGCAATAGGAACCGGAAATCCCTGAGGGAGTTTAGAAAGAATTCTTTTTAATGCGTCAGGTCCCCCTGTCGAACATGCAATTCCGATAATTTTTCCATGATTGATTTTCTTTGATAATTTAACCTGAGATTTCAGGAGGTCTTTTTCGACAGCGTACAGGTGGGTTATAACTGGAACCTTCGATAATAACTTAATCTTCTTAATAAAGTCCGGATCCATTTGGAAGATATCTTTCGGTTTTCCGACAACAGCAAGAGCGCCTTTATCAAGTGCATTAAAAATCAGATCGTTACCTTTTCTGTCGAGAGATGAGGTAAAGATTACGATAGGAGTAGGATGATATCCCATTATCTGTTCAGTTGCTTCAAGACCTGTCATGACAGGCATTTCAAAATCCATTGTAACAATATCAGGTTTCAGGAGGGTAACAAGTTCAACTCCTTCCTTTCCATTTTCAGCTTTTCCGACAACTTCAATTTCATTATCAGACAAAAGGAATTGCTCCAAAACCATTCTTATTGTGGGAGAATCGTCAACTATTAAAACGCGAATTTTCTCTTTTTTTTCTGTTTCCATATTTATTCCGGCCGTTTTAGTAATAGTTCAATTGTCTGCAGGAAACTTGACTGCGCAAAAGCACCTTTTAAAAGATACGTATCTGCGCCTGTTTGCAACCCCCTGATCTTCTCCTCGTTTTTTTCGAGTGATGTGAGGATAATGACAGGAATGTTTTTCAATGTGTCTGAATTTTTAACTCTTTCTGTTAATTCAAATCCATCCATGTTCGGCATTTGAACATCGGTAATAATTAAATCAGGTTTTTCACTTTTCAGGATATTCCATGCATCTAATCCGTCAATGGCAGAGATTACATTGTATCCGACAGATATCAGAATAGTCTTTTCCAGTTCTCTTGTTGAGAAAGAATCTTCAACTATCAGAATTTTATTCTGTTTAATTGTCCTTTTAACCTTCTTCTCATCCCCTGATTTATCTACATATTTAATCCCCCTTGCCGATTCCATCAGTTCGGGGACATGAATAACAGGAACAATTTCACCCTTTTCAAGGATTGTCAATCCGGATATATTTTTTAATTTTTTCATAGGTTCCGAAAGCGGTTTAATAATAATGCTTTTTTCTTCAATAATTTCATCGACATGGAATGCGATTCGGATACCTGACTGGTTAATAATTATTATATGCAGTTTATTATCATTTAAATACAGGCTATTTTGTATGAACTGTGTTTGTTTCCCTAATTTCGGGAGATTCAAGACATTTTCAAATCGTACGATTGGTATGATTGAACCTAATACGGAAATAACTTCTCTATTATCAATTGATTTTATATCCTCATTATCTATTCTTAATGCGAGTTCAATGGAAGTTGCGGGAAGAGCAAGGATGTGTTCCCCGCTTCTAATAAAGACGGCAGAGGAGATGGCAAGTGTTAACGGAAGGATTAAAATAACTTCGGTTCCCTTATTCCTTTCCGAATTCACAAGTATTTGTCCGCAGAGATTATCTTCAATATTCTTCTTAACCACATCCATTCCTGCGCCTCTTCCTGATATCTCAGATACTGTTTCAGCTGTTGAGAATCCGGGTTTAAAAATGATCTTTTTTATTTCATCATCAGAAATATTCTGCAGTTCATCATGTTCAATCAAGTTTTTCTTAAGCGCGATGCTTTTAATCTTATCCAGGTCCAAACCCCGTCCGTCATCTGAAATTTTAATATAAATCCTGTCCCCTTCATGATTCGCATGAATACATATCTTACCCTTAGCAGGCTTACCGAGCTTTTTTCTTTCTTCCGGATCCTCAATGCCATGATCAATTGAATTGCGAAGGATGTGTGTTATCGGATCCTTGATAAATTCAAGCATTTTCTTATCAATTTCAGTTTCACTCCCTGTAATCTGAAGATCAACATCTTTATTGAATTTTTTTGCAATGTCATACACCGTTCTGGGGAAGAGGTCAAAGACAGAAGATATCGGAAGCATCCTCATGTTAAGAACAATGTTAAGAAGATGGTCAGTCTGCTTACTGAAGGAATCAGCCGTTTCATTGAATTGTCTTGTAAATTCATTAAATTTCTCCATGAATTCCAATTCAGTAATTTCAAACCGGTTGATATCTGTGAGTTTTTCATCGTCAAGTGCATTTGTTTCATTCCCCGCTTCTTTACTTCTTTTGCTGATATCATTGAAGATCTTCCCAAACTTTTTCTGTAATTCCTGAAGTTCAAAGATGTTGTTGGTATACCCCTTGAATTTTACCTGGTTAACGATCAACTCCCCGACAATGTTAGAAAGGATATCTAATTTGGAAGTGGAAATCCGGATAGTATCTTCCACATGAAGGATGCTTTTGCTCTCCTCGGTTTGCTGTGTAATTTTTACCGTATCTGCTGATTTAACATCTTCTGTCTCGAGAGGTTTCTTTTCGGACACATATTTCTTTCCAGTAATATCGCTTATATCCCTGATTAATTTTTCAATGTCAATAGGGTATTCTTCCCCTTTAATTTCAGCGTCCAGGATCATTTCAATTGAATCGAAACCATCGAATACCAGGTCGTCAATTACAGACATTGATATCTTTTTTTCCATTAATGCGGAGATTAAATCTTCCAAGCCATGCGTGATTCTTACAATCGGTTTAAATCCGATCATTCCTGCCGCGCCTTTCATAGTATGCAGTTCACGCATTATTTCCTTAATCAGGATATCATTGCCCGGTTCTCCGCGAAGGTCGAGTATTTTCTTGTTGAGTTTTTTAATATGATCTTCGGTTTCCGCTTTAAACGTATTGAGGAAGAATGATTTATCTAATTTTCCCAATGATCTTACTCAATTTTAAATTTTTCTACAAGCTTTTTCTGCCCGGCAGTTAATTTAACAAGCATGTTTGCAGTATCAGTAATTTGAGATGCACCGATTGAAACCTCTTTAACAATACTTGTAAGTTCTTTAATTGTTGAAACCACCTGATTTGACGCTGTTCTCTGCTGCTGAGTAGCGGTACTGATCAGTTCAGCTGAAGTGGATGTCTGTTCGGACTGTACCATGCCGTCAATGACGGATTTCCCGACTTTCTCGGTTGCGAGAATTGATGCATTGGTTGCATCCTGAATCTCCTTTATTATCTCACGGATCTGCTTTGTTGAATTGGCAACATTTGTCGCGAGTTTTCTGATCTCTGTTGCGACAACAGCGAAACCCTTTCCTGCTTCTCCTGCCCTTGCTGCTTCTATTGATGCGTTCAATGCCAGTAGATTGGTCTCTCTCGCAATCTCTTCAATCATCTCGACAACCTTGCCGATGCTTTGTGATTTTTCGCCGAGAGTCATTATTCTCTTTGCTTCAAGATTAGTATTATCCTTAACAATATTCATTCCGTCCAGAGTCTGCCGCGCAAGGTCAGCGACAGTCGAAGCATTCTCTGCAATCTGCCGTGAGGTTGCTGCAAATTCCTCAATTGTAGTCATGGTTGTTGTAAGGACAGACGACTGTTCTTCCGCGCTGCTTGCTTGTTCTTCACTTGAGCTTAGGAGGGATGCTGCAGATTCATCGATTAATTTTGTATTCTCCTTGATCTGCTTAACCATTTCAAGGAGGCTTGCTGCCATTTCACTGAATCCAGCAGCCAGTTCACCGACTTCATCTGCGCTTTGACTTTCAACATATTGAGAAAGGTTTCCATTTTCAATCTCATGGACAGTCATTAAAAGTTCCTGGAGTGGCTTGAGCAGATTCCTCATTAATTTGGATGTGATGAGGATAAAAACGACAATCAAGATTGTAGTTAAAAGAATTGTATTAAGGATATTTTTCTTGATAAGGGATGAGACTTTTTTCACTGTCATTCCCGTCCGCACCACACCTATTTTCTGTTCTTTTAATTCACCTTTCTTTTCAGGTGTTCCGAACATGTCATCCATGCCGAGATCCATTTCTTCTTCCTGCATGATAATGGGAACTACTACTTCAATTACTCTTTGTGACCGGTCCGGTTTCCAGTAAAAAGTATCGGGTTCAGCTAACTGAACTGCTTTTAAGTTTATTTGATCATTTAAGGCTTTTTCTTCCAATCCGTTTTGTGTTTGAGCGAGAACCTTTCCCGATTCATCCTGGATAATAACATAAACAACGTCTTCTTCCTTTTCAACACTTTTAAGGATCTTCTCAAGAGAACTTTTGTTCCCGATTATTACGCCTGAGACACTGTTGTAAGCAATACCCGCAGTAATGGACATTCCCAATCTCTTAAGATTTGAGTAAGTCTGTTTCTGCATCTGGATTTGAAAGAAAATACTGAGAATGACAGAGACCATGATTATCCCGATTCCCGCCACAAAAAGTAGTTTCCCTCTTAAACCCCATTGTTTAATTGACTTTGGCAACTTCATTCCCAATCAACTCCTTTGTTATTTTTATATTAATTATTTCCCGAATTTTTCCTTTGCTTCATTTAAGATGCTGTCCGGAACAGTTATTTCAAGCCATTCTGCGACCGCCGTATTTACATAGAGATTAATTTTCCGCGCTTTTGTTACCGGAATCTTTTCAGGGCTTTCCCCCTTAATTATCTTTACTGCGATCTCAGCGGTCTGTACCCCGATATCCTCATAGTCGGGAGTTAATGAGAATAATGCACCTGCTTTTGCATATGACGGAGAGAAACCCATGATAGGCACCTTGCCCTTTATACTTGCATCAAGGAGGTACTTAATTATTGTTGATTTGCAGACAATTGTATCGGGAATAATTATGATTCCTGAAACATCCATGGTTTCTACCTTGGGAATATCTTTTGCAGAACTGACGGGGAATGCCTTTAGCTCAATCTTATTTTTCTCCCCAGCTGTCTTTGCATCAGTAATAATTCTTTCATTTTCCTCAGGATTATAGATAATCCCGATAGATTTCAAGGATGGTAGAATCTCCTTAAACTTTTTAAATTGAATATCCATCGGTATCTCTAAAGATGCTCCGGTTAAATTTTTCCCCTTCAGGCCGCTGCCTTCAGGATCAATAACCATGGTAAATACGATCGGGATATCTCCTGCATCCGACATTGCCTTTTTAGTCAGAGAGCTTCCGACTGTTATGATTACCTTGGGATTCTGCGCTTTAACACTGGACAGGTTTTCACTTTCATCCATACTGAATTCCTTTATCTCCACTTCAATTCCGGAATCCTTGAATTTTTGCTTAATGCCTTTGGAAAGAATCTCATCGGCATCCATATCCTTCGCTTTGACAATAGCAACCTTAACCGGTTCACTGAAAGTGACCGCTTGCATAAGCAGAAGAATTAGAATTACACACAAAGAAAATCTTCTTGTCTGCATATTTAAACTTCCTTGATTAGAATTTATAAGCTACTTTTAACAGGAATCTCTGTCCGTCCTGAGGAATGCTTGTCTGTACAAATTCCGTTGAACACACATCGGAATATTCGGTATCGAGAAGATTATTCACCTTTACAGTAAATTCCATGTTGGGAACAAGTTTATCAGTAAACAATATCAGGTCAGCTCTGTAATAAGGATCGAGATATATATCAGGAATGGTTGTTAATCTCTTACCGATATATTCCGAATCTAAATTACAGAAAAGTTTTTCATTGAACAGTGGAATAATCAAACTGAAATTTCCCGAAATCTGCGGTGAATTTGGAAGCTCATCTCCGGAAATCTTATCTTCTGACTTCTGGAAATTACCGCCAACCTTCCACCTGAATGATTTTACCCGGCCTCTCACAATCAGTTCTGTACCTTGGACTGTTGCTTCACCAACATTCTGGTTCTGAAGAAGGAACTCCCCGCTGTCAGGGCTGATGTCTTCAGTAACTACCTGAGAAATAAGATTTTCAAGGCTAATTTGATAAAATGAAAGGGATGCATTTATATTATTCTTAAATTCCTTCTCCAAAACAAATTCATAGGTTGTTAATGTTTCGTTTTCAAGGTCCGGATTAGGTTCGATTGTATAATATCCGTCATGATAATATAATTCAAAGTATGTGGGAGCTCTGAATGCGGAACCATATAATAATTTCAAGGTAATAATTTCGGGACTGTAAATGATACCCAATCTTGGATTAACGGTTTCCCCGAAAGATGAATAGTCATCCAATCTCCCGCCAAGAATAATGGATGTATTTTTCTGTATCTTAAAAATATCCTGCATGTAGAGAGACCAGATTGACATAGAATGGTCTTCATTAAGATACACCCAGAAATAATCGGGTCCGAGAAGGCCGGCATCATAATTTTTCTGATGGATTTTATTGTAATTCTGATATTCAGTACCCATTATCAAGTGATTCTTTTCAGACATTACCCAGCTGTACTGGAATTCAAGCCCGGACCATTCATTCCTGCTCCAATCAACATTATCTTCAATGTAGTATCCGCCGCCACCGTCTTCATATTCAAACATGAAATGCCCGTCATAAATATAATACCGGTGGTATAACCGAAAGAGGAGAGAACTGGTTTCTTTTATTTTTGGATTGTACTTGAATTCAAGAAAATCAAAACCATCAGATGTCTTAGATCCGTCATTATTAAAGACGGTTCCCCAGGCTGACGTCGGAATCCCGGTATCACGCATATTAAATCCGCCCTGAAGAGAGAAATCTTTATAAGAAATTTTGGAGAAGAAATCATAAGCTTCTTCCCAGTTTGCATCTTCAAAAATACCATTATTATTTTCGGGAGTATCAAACTCTTCAAAGTATAGGTCATCACCGACATAATCAAAAAACGAACCGGATATGAATATATCAAGGTCATTCTTAAATTTCTTTCCGAAGGAGAGCCGGCCTTCGGTAAGAGAAGGATCACCGTATTGTCCGGTAAACTTAATCCCGTTAATGTCTTCTCCGTCTTTTGTAACAATGTTTATAACACAGAATAATGCATGGGTCCCGTATAAAGCCGAACCCGGACCCTTGATTATCTCAATTCTTTTTATTGAATCCATGTTAATTCCGAGTTCCCTCCCGATCGTTCCTGTTCCAAAAATCTCATCATTTGCAGTTAATCCGTTGATGGATATTAAAATACGCGATGAATAATCCCCGGGAATATAATAACCCCGGACTCCAAGATATGAATAATTCCTGTCATTTGTCACATATAAACCT
This sequence comes from bacterium, assembly GCA_028696285.1. Taxonomy (GTDB): domain Bacteria; phylum AUK180; class AUK180; order JAQVHJ01; family JAQVHJ01; genus JAQVHJ01. The sequence goes on along the minus strand of JAQVHJ010000079.1, from coordinate 685 downwards.
ACAACTTTTCTTAAAACCTCTTCAAGGGTATTGTAACCGAACATTTTTATCTCTTCTGCGGAAATAACAACAACTGATGCAGCTGCTTCAGTTGATTTCTGCTCAAACTTCCCGGCAGCAAATACAATGGGAATATCTTCAAAGAGGAGATCTTCTTTTTCTCCGGAATAAACAGGAACGGCAATCCCCAAAACCAAAGTGGCGCAAACAACCAATGTAAAAATTTTCATGTTAACCCCCTTGCCTAAGTATTGTTAATTGTATTTAAAATGGAATCAAAAATGCCGCTGACATTAAGAATCCCGATTAATTTATTTTCAAAATCAACCTCACCTTCCAAAAATTCTGCTTTTATTTTTTCAATAGTTACCAGGGGTGGTTGAATGATCTCAACAGGAATTTCAATCACATCAGACATTCTATCTACAATAAAACCAAGGTTGACATTTCCCTGTTCAATAATTATTATATTCCTGATTCCCTTAAAAGCCTTTTTTTCAGGAGGGAAATCTAAAAACTTTTTGATATTCAAAATGAAGATTACTTCACCTCTTAAATTAATTGCTCCGAGAAAATATGACGGGATAGAAGGAATGTAAAAAGTTTCAGTCAGTTCAACAATCTCCCGGATATGATTTATCTGAAGACCATACCATTCATTTCCAAGAGTAAATGTAATAACCTG
>JAQVHJ010000078.1 GCA_028696285.1 bacterium | reverse complement strand
ACGGCAAGAAGCTTTTAGGTCTTGAGATAGGGAAGAAGAAGGTCGGAACCAGAAACTACTTCATTTCAGAACTTCCGCGTTTAAAGGAAGGAGTCAAGGTCCTGAAAAAAAATATTAAGGCATACGATAAGCTCGACAAGAAATTCATTGAGCAGAATAAGGATAAGACCTTCGCAGAGATCTTTCTTAACTATGAAATCCTTAAATCTGACATCAATCTTCTCTCCGGGCTTCAGTCTCATATAGCCCTGGTTTCTGATAAGATCTATGGCCAGGATATTGATGTGAAGACCATTAAGATTTCAGAGCTTGAAACACGTTTTCCGCCTGAAGTGAAACCATTCATTGCGGATCTTGAACTTAATCATAAAAGTTACAATCCCTTCGGAGAAGACTGGAAGAACCAGAATCTTGACCAGTTGCTCACGAAAGCGAAGGAACAGTTCAGGAAAGAAGAGGATGCAGTAAAACCTCTTCTCTCATTCAAGGCATCAATTGAAAATAACTACATGACCTATGGCTTCCTGCCATACACCGTATTCAGTGATGTCAAGATTGGTGAGTTTGAGAAAAATCTCCATGACACACTGAAGAATACAGAGAACACAATAACATCCTATAAAATCCGGATTGCAGTTCTCAACGACACGTTCAAGGTTGTCAAGAGACACCGGAAATCATCAACGAAGATAGAAGTATCTACCATAGACGTTGCCAAGGCTCAGCAGCCGTTACGCGACTGCATGTCCGATTTCGATAAGTACCTTACGGATAAATACGGGATAGTAACCGACTCCAATCCCGACTCTGTTTACGCAACGATTGTTTCTGCATACCGTGCATTTAATTCACAGGACCTTGGGATAAATGATATCTTTGCAGAACTTGAGAAAGGCAACTTCACTCCGTACCAGGAGAAGATCAAGGTAAAGATAGATGCTCCGGAAACAACACCTGAGCAGAAGACACAGTATGAAGCTGCGTATGCAGAAGCATTGAAGCTTCCCGAGTACAAGGATACATTAAAGAAATACATCGGAGGGAAGGACCTTAATACACTAAAGAATTACACAGACGTCTATTCAACTATAGGCAGTTATAAAACATCATTCAATGCAGACCTCGTAACCATGGAAAAGATGAGGAGCAAACTCACCTATGAGAATCTGCTCACAATGATGGAACTCGATTCCAAATTGATCATAGGTTACTACAGCGGAGCGGAGATCTTACTTGCCGGAGGTTTTGTTGCGGATGACATGACCGGATTAACCTACAAGAATAAATCTAATAAATTCCTCGTAACGGTCAAGACCGAAGATATTGCAAAGAACTATTCATACTCCACAGTATTTGGTCCGTACAGCGGGACACCCGAATGGCTGAAACCGAAGCTGTTCAAGCTCCTGATAGGCAGTTTATTATACATATTCATTTTTCTTTACTTCTTCAGCCATGCCAAGTCCGGCAAGGAGATTTTTGTCCGGCCTATCGCAGGGTTATCAGCTGTTGAAGAGGCGGTCGGCCGCGCAACCGAGATGGGGAGGCCGGTCCTGTACATTTCAGGGTTATCGAGTATATCTGATATTGCGACCCTGGCCTCTATCAACATTCTTGGCCAGGTAGCGAAGAAGATTGCATTATACGAAACGCCATTGATCGTACCTGCTTATGACCCGATCGTTTACACAGTCCAGAAGGAAGTAGTCCGGGAAGCCTATGTTGACGTGGGAAAACCGGATGCGTTCAATGAAGACAGTGTATTCTTCCTGACAACGGAACAGTTTGCATATGCCGCCGGGGTTAACGGTATTATGGTTAGAGAGAAACCCGCAACTATCTTCTTCATGGGAATGTTCTTTGCCGAGTCATTGATTATGGCAGAGACCGGGAACATGATAGGTGCGATACAGATCGCAGGTACAGACGCAGTTACACAGCTCCCGTTCTTTATTACAGCCTGCGACTATACATTAATAGGTGAGGAGTTATATGCCGCAAGTGCATACCTTTCAAGGGATCCTCTGTTATTGGGAACCTTAAAGGCGCAGGATACCGGTAAGTTAATTATTATGATCCTTCTTGCTATAGGAATTATTCTCAATACATTCGGGTTCTGGCAGGAAGGCTTCATTAACTTCTTTGAAAATGTTCCCAAATAGTCTAAGGAGGAAATAAATTATGAAGCGATCGTTACCTTTAGCAATCGTGTTTATAGGCGGGATCATATACTTCTTCGCCTATTTCACACCGCATTACTTCTCTGAGTACATTCTTCAGCAGAAGATCCTTGTTGACTGGCTCAAGATCCTGGGCCTGTTCGCATTTGTAATAGGGTTATATTCACTGATTCACCTGCATGCAACGAAGATAAAGAGGAAAGTAGATAACTGGCAATACAGCGTAATGACCTTGACAGGATTGACCATCATGTTCATATTCGGTATCCTTGTCCCGGAGAAGTTCGGCGGCGGTATTGACCAGGGTTCTATCTACGACTGGATATTCATGAATGTCCAGGTCCCCCTCCAGGCAACCATGTTCTCGCTGCTTGCATTCTATATCACATCCGCGGCATTCAGGGCGTTCAAGGCAAGAAGTGTCGAAGCGACTTGTCTCTTGATCGCAGCGACCATTGTTATGCTCGGAAGAGTACCGCTTGGCGAGAGTATCAGGTCAGCAACAAAAGGCTTCCTTGATTTCCCCCTGTGGACCCAGTGGATTTTGGATGTTCCGAATATGGCGACAAAACGGGCAATTACCTTCGGGGTTGCTCTCGGTATGATTGCCACCTCACTTAAGATAATGTTTGGCATCGAGCGCTCTTGGCTCGGTGGCTCAGAGTAGGAGGTGCACAATGTTAAAATTATTCTTTAAAATAATGGATTTAGACAGAAGATGGATATTCCTCATGGTCGCGGTAATAGTTACAATCCCCCTGTTCATTCCGAGTAACCCTCCGATTGTTCCCGACAGGCCTGTTCAGGAACTGTATAATTTCATTGATGCTCTCCCGGAAGGGACACCGATCATGATCTGCTTTGACTACTCACCTGACTCCCTCGCAGAACTCAATCCGATGGGAAGGGCATTAGTCAGGCATGCATTCTCAAAGAACCTCAGAGTAATCGGCCTTGCCCTTGCTTGGCCCGCAGCTTCAGGCCTCGGCCTCGAGATAATCTCTTCGTCCGCGGAAGAGTACGGGAAGATAGAAGGTGTTGACTGGGCTTATTTCGGGTATAAAATAGGGTATTCACAGATAGTAATAGGGATGGGTAAGAACATTGCCCAGACCGTTCAGGAAGATCATAAGGGGCTTAGCTTGAATAACATGGAGATGTTCAAGGAGATCAAGAACTACGACGATATCGGAATCGTAATTGACTTAGCAGCAGGCGGGAGCTTGGGTCTATTCGTTACTTATGTCAATACGATGTATAACCGCCCCGTCTCCACAGGTGTTACGGCAGTCATGGCTGCGGATTACTATCCGTATCTTCAGTCCGGCCAGATCATTGGTATGCTCAACGGACTTAAAGGCGCTGCTGATTATGAGAAGCTGGTTAACAGGAAAGGCCTTGCAACAAGAGGTATGGCATCACAGAACTGGGCGCATATAATGATTATTATTCTGATTGTTCTGGGTAATATCTCATTCCTGTTAACGAAGAAACAACAAAGTAAACAATAATACGGAGGTAGTAATATGGGTTTTTGGTCAGTTTTAGGAACGCTCGTAGCCGCCGTGTTTACCCTGGCAATCTTCTCATTCCTTTATAAAGATAATCCGTTTTATAAAGCAGCAGAACATATCATGATCGGGGTATCGGTCGGTTACGGCTTAGCACAGTTATATCACCTTGGTTTCAAACCTTATCTTTGGAACCCGGTTTTTAAAGAAGCGCAGTATGAATTATTGATCCCGGCTGCAATCGGCATGCTCTATTTCGGGTTCCTTCACCCGAAAACACGATGGTTAATCAGGATACCAATCGCATTATTCATGGGTATCGGTTCAGGTTTCTCCATCGCTCCATCTATGCAGGCAGCTATTTATACTCAGCTCCAGGCTACTATTATCCCGCTTTGGCAGCATGGCCTAACTTTCGGGGAAGCTCTGTCAAATATCCTTATCGTTGTAGGGGTATTTACGGCGATTATATATTTCTTCTTCTCCTGGAAACATAAAGGTGTGATTGGAGGCCTGGCGAAGGCCGGGATTTACTTCCTGATGATAGGTTTCGGAGCGTCTTTCGGATTAACGGTTATGGGACGTATCTCTCTCTTGATAGGGAGGGTTATTTTCCTGTTCCAGGATTTACCGAAGGTGATTATAGGTATTTTTTAAATTTTTTACGGTTTTTTTTAAATTTTAATGGAAATTCCTACAGCCCCCGGAGATCCGGGGGCTGTTTTAGTTTATTTTATTGAAATTAATAATACTGTTATTTCGTAAGTATTAAATGGAGACAGGTTCCTTTGGAATATAAGAATTTAACCGACAATGACCTGGTTGAGAAGAGTCTCAAGGACGATGAAGATGCGTTCAAGGAGATTATCCGAAGGTACCAGAAAAAGGTGTTCTCGATTGCGTATAAGCATTCGTATAACGTAGAGACATCCTATGACCTGTCCCAGGAGATCTTTGCAAAGGTTTACCTGAACCTGAAGAAGTACAATCCGGAGTATAAGTTCTCGACCTGGATAATCAGGATAGGGACGAATCACTGTATAGACTTCTTACGTAAGAAGAAGCTCCAGACCATCTCATACGAAACAACGTTCCAGAACGAAGATGATGAATGCAGTAACCTTCCCATTCCCGACGACACGTATAATCCCGAGGTGCTCTGGGAAGAGAACGAGCTGCAGGATAACCTGAAGAAGGCAGTGGAGGAACTTCCGGATGTGTATAGAGAGATCGTTATTTTACGGCCCTATGAAGAGCATAGTTACAAGGAGATTGCCGAGATACTTGACCTGCCCCTGGGTACGGTCATGACCTATCTTCATAGGGCGAGAAATATGCTGAAGGAATATTTCTTTAAAGATATTAAAGAGGAAGAGGATTTTGAAGAAGATGAAGAATAAATGTTTAACAGAAGAACAGATTAATGATTACCTTGACCGTCAGCTCTCTAACGGAGAACTCGGTGAGGTGGAGGAACATCTCAAGGCTTGTAAACACTGCCGTGACAGGGTCCTCCGGCTCAGAGTGATTTTTGACGGGCTGGAACGGATCAAGGTTCCGGAACTCCCGGAAAATTTCACGGAGAAGACCATGTCATACGTGAAGGCGGAGAAGGAACGGAGGAAGAAGGAGAAGATCCTCACTTCTATCCTCGCTGCGTCATTCATTGTATTTTTATTTCTCACCACTGCCCTTATCCGTGCGGTCTCGGGTCCGGAAGCATGGTCAGCGATAGGTTTGGATGATATGAAGCAGGGCTGGAACCTGTTTATTAATATTTTCAATGCTTTCGTTCTGATCAAGTCAGGCTTACGCGGGGGACAGTTCCTCAACGGCTTAATCTGGGGCGGGATAGCAATCGCTTCCATCCTGATTTTAAAGTTGCGGGAAAAAACAGGTATAATCCATAACTCCTTATAACCGGTATAGACAATGAAAAAGATACTCCTGTTTCTCTCCCTCTTTCTAATCCTGATAATCACACCGTCTGCTGCGCAAGCTGCAGATACATTATTCTACACAATTGAAGAGACAAAATCACCGATTAAAGAGAAGACTGTCCGGGAAGAAAAGAATGAAGATAAGACCGTTGATCTCCATTTCAAGACATCGGGGAAGAAATATCTCGGACTGGGTAACAGGATCGTAATAGGCCATGACGATATTCTGTATGAAGACCTCTCCCTGATCAATTCTGAACTGGTCATAAACGGGACATTGAACGGGTCTATTAATTTCATATTCGGTGACCTGGTAATTGACGGCGTGGTGAACGGGGATATCAATGTTTTCGGAGGTAGACTCCTGATTAAGAAGTCCGCAATTATAAACGGGAATATCTCTTTTGTCGGGAAGGAATTTCAACTGGAACAGGGAGCGACTGTCCACGGGAAGGTCGTTTCGAAGAGGTCACCTGCAGTCCAGGTACTTGAGCCGATCGTGACACTGATGTTCAGCGGGATCCCGGAACATAAAATACTATTTACGTTCCTGTGGTATCTCGTGAGATTAGGGATTGTACTTCTGATCCTGCATATTTTCCGGAAGGGAGTTATGCGTATCAATGAAGCAATTTCAACGTCGCCGTTCACAATGTTCATACTCGGCCTCCTGGTCATTGCTGCAGTCTCCGCAGTTGTATTCGGAACAGTAATAACCATACTCCTCCTACCTGCAGGAATTACAATCTTAATAATTGCATTTATCTTCTTCCTCTTCTCGATTGCCGTTATATCCGGAATGATCGGGGAGAAAATATTCCACCTGCTCAAAATAAAACATACCGGCTGGGTACTGAGAGGTGTGATTGGGTATATCATATTTACTATCTTGAACTCAATCCCCGCAGTAGGATGGGTCATTACATTAGTCCTCACAAGCTTCGTCATAGGCGCCCTCATACTCACCGGCTTTGGCAGAAAAAATTACTTCACACACGTTTGATACAAATGGTAAACGGTGAACGGTAAACGGTAAACGGTCAACGGAAGACGTGAACCGTGATTCGTGATTCGTGAATCGAAATTTTTGTATTACAAACATTTGATACAAACGGTAAACAATAATCGTGATTCGTGATTCGTGAACCGAAATATTTGTATTACAAACATACGATACACATTGTAGGGGCGAACGGCGTTCGCCCGTATCGTTTGTATTTAATACTACAATATTATGCAAAAAAAATATTATCTTACAAATAATAATTGTACAGGCGAACGGCGTTCGCCCGTATTGTTTGAACATAATACCTCGTCAGGTTAAAATGTGAAAAACGGTAAACGGTAAATGTGATTCGTGATTCGTGATTCGTGATTCGTGAACCGAAATATTTGTATTACAAACATACGATACACATTGTAGGGGCGAACGGCATTCGCCCGTATCGTTTGAACATAATACCTCGTCAGGTTAAAATGTGAAAAACGGTAAACGGTAAATGTGATTCGTGATTCGTGATTCGTGAACCGAGATATTTGTATTACAAACATTTGATACACATTGTCGGGGCGAACGGCGTTCGCCCGTATTGTTTGTATTTAATACTACAATATTATGCAAAAAAAATATTATCTGACAAATAATAATTGTACAGCCGAACGGCGTTCGCCCGTATCGTTTGTATTTAATACATTATCAAACATTGTATTTATCTTGAAACCAATTTTTCGGATTATTTCTGATATAATTTACACAATTCATGTAATCTTTTTCATTTTTTATAATATGATCAAAATAATTCCTTTGCCAAAAATTTAACCGATTTAAATCTTTAATATAGAACGGTGGTTTATTTAAAATTTTTATTACAGTTTCATCTTTATTATTAATTCTTCTTTTTAATCTTGAATTTACAGCTGATTTAAATCCTGATATGAATGATGATATTGAATGAGGTTTCATGAACGGGATTAAATTCATTTGATCCGAGCTGCTGTTGTTAATAACGGCACATTTGTTAATCTCAAATGTTTTATGTAAAAATATAATCATATGCAAATGATTTGGCATAATTACAGATTCCTTTATCTCTATTTCTTTTCTAATATTAATAGATTTATTTAATTCTTCATCTACAACATACCCCAGAACATTATAATGCATTTTATTATTTTTTATCCATCCTAAAAGGGGTCTTTTTTTATAAGTACATATGGTTATGAAATATACCCATGGAAAACTATAATCGAAATTTTTAAAACGGATAGTATTTCTTTTTAAAGTCATAAGTGCCCTCTATTTCCATTCCTTCCACAAGAATAAGGACACTTTCCCTGAATAAATATAACATAAAATTTAAAATATATCAAGTAAATTTTTTGAAAATTATAATAATATTGCAGTGTTAAGTTCTGATGATACGGGCGAACACCGTTCGCTGTACAATTTATTGGATTGGAGATTATCTTATTATTGAGTACTGTTGATGTATTAAGTAAATAAGATACGGGCGAACACCGTTCGCTATACAATTTATTGGATTTGGAAATTATATTATTATTGAGTACTGTTGATGTATTAAGTAAATAAGATACGGGCGAAGGCCGTTCGCTGTACAATTTATTGGATTGGAGATTATATTATTATTGAATACTGTTGATGTATTAAGTAAATAAGATACGGGCGAAGGCCGTTCGCTGTACAATTTATTGGATTTGGAAATTATATTATTATTGAGTACTGTTGATGTATTAAGTAAATAAGATACGGGCGAACACCGTTCGCTGTACAATTTATTGGATTGGAAATTATTTTATTATTGAGTACTGTTGATGTATTAAGTAAATACGATACGGGCGAACACCGTTCGCTGTACAATTTATTGGATTT
>JAQVHJ010000077.1 GCA_028696285.1 bacterium | reverse complement strand
AATTAAAAAAGCGAAAAACATTTGATCGTCTAATCAAAGCTTCTTCGAAAATGCTTCTTCCGTAAACCCTGCCTCCGGAATAATGCTTTATAAACTTCACAAGGATGAGAACAAGCGTAAAATCCTTGAATTTTTATTTCAGGCGGAGCAAATAAATAGTGTTCTCCTTGATAATGAGAAGACAGGGCTGCCTGTTGTGAGAACTGCTGAAAAGATCAGTTTAAAAAACAAGAGATTGGGTTTAGTTCTTTCAGGCGGGGGAGCAAGGGGAAGTTATGAAGTTGGGGTATTAAAAGAACTCTTCAAGTTAGGTATCTCTTTTGATGTTGTTGCAGGAACCTCTGTCGGAGCTCTGAACGGGGCCATCGTTACACAGGGAGAATTGGATAATGCCCTTGCAATCTGGGATAACCTAGTTTTTGAAAATGTTTTCTTTATTGATAAACGAAAGGTAATCGGTTTATTTTTTGATCTGCTTGAAATATTTCTTCTGGGAAAAGCATCGATGGCAATCAAGATATTATTAGGCGGGAAGAAAGGATGGGAACTTCTTAATCTCGGTTTTCTGAACCCGGAACCGATGAGAAAGATCCTCGATGAAAATTTAAACTATAAGAAAATCATCAACTCAAAAACAAAATTTATAATCTGCACAATAAACCTGCACTATAAAAATATCAAGGAATTTCATGTTGCTCAGGAACTGGATGAACAACAGCTTTCAAAAATTCTTTGGGCAAGCGCCTCAATCCCGTTCCTTTTCCCGACAGGAAATATTAAGGGTGATATTAAAATGGACGGAGGTATCCCGGTAATCGGGGAGAACGTCCCTATTACTGCTGTTATAACTGAAGATATAGATATCCTGTTCGTGATATATACAAAACGTGAAAACATCCCGATAATCCAGAATAAACACGGAAAAACCATTATTAATATTTATCCCAATGAACGCTACCATCTCAACAAAGCTTTGAAATTCGATCATGAATTCATTTCGAAAATGTTTAATGAAGGTTTAAAAGACGGGCAGTATATTATTGAGGAGTATATCAGCATCAATGATCTCGAATAAACTTAAAAGCAGTGTCCTTATAAGCCACGGATTTTCTTCCGGGCCTTCGTCTGTACAGGATTTGGGTGAATATTTACAACAGAAAAATTTTAATGTCGTTATACCCCTTCTTCCCGGGCATTGCACAGAATGGAAAGACCTCGGTAAAGTAACATGTGAAGATTGGATATCAACATTAGAAAAAGCATTCGAAGACCTACTTAAAACATCAGAAAAAATTCATCTAATCGGGCTATCTCTCGGCGCATCCCTTGCGCCGGTTATCGCAAATAAATTTCCAGAGAAAACTGCAACTATTTCATTTATCTCGGGACCTTTTAAGGTGGCATTTCTTCATAGACTTGCATCAATTCTTGGAAAACCATTTTTAAAATCAATGAAAGGTATCGGGGGAGATATTAAGAACCCGGATAAGAAAGAAATATTTTATCACAGGATTCCCTTCAATGCTTTCGCAGAATTGTTTAAGGCAATTGACCTGGGACGGGAAAATCTTTCAAGTGTAAAAGTTCCCGTAAGATTATTCTATTCTGAAAATGACCATATTGTCCCAAAAATAAATAGAAAAATTGCATTGAATGAATTAGGATCTCAAGATAAGAAACTGAAGGTCTATCAAAATTCATATCATGTTCTTACCTTAGATAATGATGCTCCGGAGCTCTTCCGGGACATTGAAGAATTTATAAATCAGTATGATTAGAAGATCACTTGATCTTTAAATAAATCTTAAATGTCCCTTCCTTTTCATCCTTCTCTATCTTAATCAACTCATGTCCTGTATTCTCGCACCAGCTCGGGAAATCCGCTTCAATGCCTTCATCTGTTGCAATAATCTCGAGAATCTGACCCGACTTCATTGTCTTAACCTTCTTCGCGGTCTCTGCAATTGGTAACGGACAGATCAATCCGTATAAATCCAAGGTTTCGTCAACATTCATTTTTCAAAACTCCATTTTATGATATTATAATATCAAATTGAGAAATTGTCAAGATATTTATGTTTAGGAGTTTCCCCATTTTTTTAGATTGCCACGGTCGGTCATTTACATGACCTCTCTCATAATGACATACAATCGTTTGCAAACAAAATAATGGTATTTGTCATTGCGCTATCGAGACAAAGTCGAGATCTAGCAAGTGTCAGCGATGCGTCAGCGAGCGAAGTTAACAACGAAGCAATCTCTCTTTCAGTGGCCGGTCAACGGTGGACGGTCAATGGTGATTGTGATTCGTGATTCGTGAACCGTAATTCGAAAGAAAGTAATAGCGCTATATAATAGTTGAATTTATTCTAAATATATCCGTAGGCCATAGTTTTAACCATGGTTTATTGAAACACAAACAATCAGGAATTTATTCCTGATATGGATTCCATAGTCCGATTAATCGGACTAAAACAAGGGCTGAAGCCCGGATATTTTTCTGGTCATTATCACCCAGGTAGATTGCCGCGTCCCTTCGCTTCGCTCCGGTTCTCGCAATGACATAATAACGTCTGCAAACAAAATAACATAATTAGTCATTGCGAGGAATGAGCTGGGCGAGTGACGAAGCAATTTAACTGTTAACCATTCACCGTTCACCATTCACTGTTAAAAAGGAAGCAATCTCTCCTAGAACTATAACTGATTTTCAAGATCGCCACGGTCACTGCGTTCCCTCGCGATGACATAATAACGTCTGCAAACAAAATAACATAATTAGTCATTGCGAGGAATGAGCTGGGCGAATGACGAAGCAATCTGACTCTTAACCAATTACCGTTCACCTTCACTGTTAAAGATGAAGTAATCTAATAATACGGTAACCTGGATCAACTAACCTGAAATTATTTTTCAATCCTTAAGTATTTTGCCCAGGGTGCTGATGGATAAATTAAATTCGGGTCATCATAATTAATCTTAACCGAAATTGAATTCCCGGGTTTTAAATAATCAAGCGCGGTTATATCAACTAACCAAAGTGTTTCTGCTGTATAATCTTTATTGTCTTTCCCTGTTATTTGCAGTGTTAATCTTGCGCGAACCTGTGATGCCTGCTCACCTGCAATACCGGCAACACAATTTAAAATCAAGGCATTACTGAAGTAAGCAGTAATCTCACCTTGGTTTATTTCCCTTTGATTATTTAAATTGATTTGAAGTCTTTTCCTTATGATTTTAATAAAGATCCCCGTCACCAAAATAATTACTGCTAAAATAATTGCATAGGGTAAATATTTCATTTCAACCTTTGATTTTCAGTGTTAAGAAATTTAAAAAAGATATCATCCTCCTCCATCTTCTGTTCCAACTCAATATAAGCCTGTAAAACCCAACCCTCTATAAAATTCAAACGGTATTTAATTCTATATTTTATTTCATCATCATTTAAAATCTGAAATTCATATATCCTGTATTCCTTTTCTTCTTCAAGAATCTTCCTGCTGAAAGTGATATTACTTTTTCTCCCGATCGTAAATCTTTTATTATTAACATATAAATTAATTGACCCCCCTTCTTTATTGAAACCAAGAAATTCAAAGCTATCCGTTTCTAAATTTTTCACAAAATCAAATCGGCCATTCTTAAAATCAATCTGTTTAAAATTCCTCAAGAAGACTTCAGGTTCTGAATATATTATTTTTGTATCTGAAAAATTTTTCAATTCATCTTTTAATACTGAATCATTTAAAGCATCTTTATTAATAACAATTTCCTTCTTCATCGTCTCCATCTTCATCTGAAAATAAAGCTTCTGCCAAAAATAAAACTCACTCACATGCTCAAAATAAATATTCACCGGTTTCCTTGCTTCATTCAAAGTTTTTTCCTCCAATGTTTCCCGAGCCTTTATCTAAAGTGGGGGAGATACCCCGTTAAAACTGATTAATTATATCTAATTAATTAATAAAAGTCAATATATAAATGAAATTTTTCTTGATTTTTCTCCCTATGTATGATAAAATAAATATCATTAAAAAAAGGGGCGAGGCTATGAATCTTGAAAATCTTCAAATTATTTTCCCGGTTTTTGGTATTTTAGGATTAATCTTTGCTATATTGACCTTCGTTTTTATCAAGAAAAAACCGCAAGGTAATGAAAAAATCGTTGCAATTGCTGCTGAGATACATAAGGGCGCAATGGTCTTTTTGCGCCGGGAATATACTTATATATTCGTATTTATAGTGATCGTATTTATATTGTTAGCATTATTCCTCTCTATCTGGACAGCGCTGGCTTTTTTCGGCGGGGCTTTTTGTTCCATGTTAGCAGGTTTTATAGGAATGAAGGCAGCCACACGTTCTGCTGGAAGGGCTTGTCATGGAGCAATTACCGGTGGAACTCCGGAAGCCCTTATGATCGCATTCAAAGGTGGATCGGTAATGGGAATGACTGTCGCTTCTCTCGGGGTTCTTGGTTTAGGCGTTGTTTATTTCTTAACGAAAAAACCTGAAATAATTAACGGTTTTGCAATGGGCGCAAGTTCAATTGCATTATTTGCAAGAGTCGGTGGTGGTGTCTATACCAAAAGCGCGGATGTCGGAGCTGACCTTGTCGGGAAAGTTGAAGCGGGAATCCCTGAAGATGACCCGAGAAACCCCGGTGTTATCGCTGATAATGTCGGGGATAATGTCGGAGACACCGCAGGAATGGGCGCGGACCTCTTTGAATCTTACGTAGGATCTGTTATTGCATCCATGGCCATCGGTTTTTCTATGTTTGTTAATGACGGTGATAATCAATTACTCTACATGACATTCCCTCTTCTATTAATAACAATAGGATTATTATCCTCTTTCCTGGGAATTCTCTCAATCAGTATTTTGAAAAATTTCAGCCCTAAAGCTGCATTAAACTACTCAACATATATCAGCGGACTCCTTTTTATTGTCGGAGCATTCTTTGCAATTAAAATTACCGGAATGCAGTTCAGCGCGTTCTGGACAGTTGTAACCGGGTTATTATGCGGTCTTTTAATTGCTGCTGAGAGTGAATTCTTTACTTCCGGTTCACCTATAAAGAAATTAGCTGCACAAGCGGAATCAGGACCTGCTACAATTATCATTTATGGATTAGCTCTCGGTTTTGAAAGTACAATCCTTCCTATTATAACAATTTCAATCGCAATTTTTATTGCATATTGGAGTCTTGGACTTTATGGAATTGCAATTGCTGCAGTAAGTATGCTGTCAACAATAGGCATTACAATGTCAACCGATTCCTACGGCCCTATTGCCGATAATGCAGGTGGTATTGCTGAAATGTCCGGAGCCGGACCGGAGATCAGAAAGATTACAGATAAACTCGACGCGCTCGGAAATACAACCGCTGCAATTGGAAAAGGTTTTGCGATAGGATCAGCTGCTTTGACTGCTTTGGCGTTATTCTCAGCTTATAAAGAATCTGCCGAGATAAAAATAATCGATTTATCTCATCCGACAACCGTAATTGGCCTTCTACTTGGGGCGTTGTTACCTTTTATTATTGCTGCGTTAACCATGAAGTCAGTAGGGAAAGCTGCGAATAAAATGGTCTTTGAAATCAGAAGGCAATTTAAAGAGATTAAGGGGCTGCTTGAAGGAACAGGAAAACCTGATACTGAATCCTGTATTGATATTGTAACCAAGGCTGCTTTGAAGGAAATGATATTACCCGGAATCACCGCGGTCGTTTCTCCTATAATTGTCGGGGTTTTACTTGGAAAAGAAGCTGTCGGGGGATTCCTTGCAGGAGCAACTGCAACCGGTGTTCTCCTCGGAATCATGATGTCTAACGGCGGGGGCGCATGGGATAATGCAAAGAAATATATTGAGGAAGGTAACCTTGGCGGGAAAGGTTCAGATGCGCATAAAGCAGCAGTAGTCGGAGATACTGTAGGAGACCCGTTTAAAGATACAACAGGCCCTTCAATGAATATATTAATAAAATTAATGTCTGTCGTGGCCTTAGTCGCTGCACCTGTACTTGCAAAATTCAGCGGGATCCTTACAGGATTATTAGAATAAGTGGCAGCGTAAGAATGAAATAAAAAGTTGTTATAAATCTCTATAAAAATAAAACCACTTTACTAAAATTAACTATTAGATTGGGGAATGTTTGAAGAGTTTATCTGTTTTTTCCGCGAAAAGATTCTAACTGTGAACAGCCAAGATCTCTCCAATATAAAAACGGTGAAAGTCTTTCTTCGGATAGAATATCTTCTTTACATCTGCAGGAACCAACTCTTCCTTCAGAGCATCTTTATAGATTATCTTACATTCAATTGAAATCTCAAACTCCTTAAAATGCGGGACTGATATTTTTTCTGATTTCACCGGTGAGACACCCAACTCCTTAATCTTATCTTCCGCCCGGCCTGAGATAGTTCCGGCATACATTATCCCATCATTGTATTTAGTTGATTTGGATATGTTTACAGTAAATTCAGCGTGTTCTTCAAGAAGTTCACAGGTGAATCTCTGAGGCCTGACAAAAACTATGAAGACAGGCTTATTCCATAGACAACCAAGACTTCCCCAACCGATCGTCATTGTATTTAACTTTGATCCGGACTTTGAAATGCTGTTGAGCAGAATACCGGGACCGGTAAGCTTTTCAATTACTGGATCAGAAATCTCACGAAGCTGTTTCCAGATGTTTTTACTCAATTGAATTGAACCTCTTTTTTATCATTTAATAAAACCTTTATCGAATTTTTTGTGTCATGTTCCACGATGAAATCAATTAACGGCATCGTCACAAACCTCTTGATGAAATCATCAACATAATATCCGAATTGTCCCGACTTGAATGCATCTTCCGTAAGAATGTTAATGAAATTATCATCAATCTCCAACTCCTTCTTGAAGTCATGCTTGATCTTATCTTTTAAAACTATCAAGCGTGATTTAATGATCTCCTCAATTGCATCTTTATCCAATACCCTGAACTCAATCAATTCATCAAAGATAGGAAGGATACTCATTAAATTAACCGGATAATTCTTGCTCTCTTCAGTTATAACCTCCTCACTCTTGATAAACCCCATCGTCTTTTTTATGAATTTCTCGGTTTGTGTATCAATCATAAAAATTACTGTAATAGTTGATAAAAAATGTTCTATTCCGGAAGCATCAAAGAATTTCCCTGAAAGAAGAGCTTCCTTAATAAAATTCATGATAGAGATATGTGTGTTTTCACAATTTTTAAAAATCAATAATGAATGCGGATGATCTTCCACTGTTTTAACCAGCATCCCCCTTTCTCCATATCCTACATATCCCGGGGGAGAACCGATTAACTGAGCGATGTAATGTTCCTGGGTATATTCACTCAGATCAAAAACTGTCACTTTACTCGCCGAGCCGTACAGATACTCCGCTATTCCATAGGACATTTCATACTTACCCACACCACCGGGACCCGCAAAGAGGAAAATACCGTCAGGCCTTTCAGGATTCGGATCAAGCTCAAGTTTTGTCAGTTTAATTATTCTTGAAACTTTCTCAATTGCTTCATTCTGGCCAAATACACGGGTTTTTAAGTACTGCGGAAGTTTAAGATAATATTCCTTCAGATCCTTCTCCAGTAGTTTAATCGGAAGCCCGGTCATTGTAGCAATTGTTTTCTTCACTGTATCAAGACCAAGAATTTTCGCGCCTTTTGCTGCAGCTTTAGCGCAGGACCTGTCCATTAAATCAATTGCTTTATCTGGAAATGCCCGTTGGGGAATGAACATTTTTGATAATCTTATTATTTCAGGGGTGATCTCATTGCTTATCTCAATTTGATGGAACCCTTCAAAATTTTTCTTAATCCGTGAAAGGATTTCCTGCATCATTTCAACTGTCGGTTCATGGAGAAGAAGCGGATTGAATCTTCTTGTGAGAGCTTCATCCTTCTGGAAATGCCTGTAATATTCTTCAGATGTCGTTGCCCCGATTACAGTAATTTCATTATTCCCAAGAGCTGCTTTAATCAGATTGGCAATGTCACCCTTTCCTTCCAAACCACCCGCGGAAAACAATGTGTGGATCTCGTCAAAGAATAGAATTACCCTTCCACCGCTCTCTTTTACAGCTGAAATCAATTCCCCGATAACTCTCTCCACATCACCGATATACTTAACCCCGGAAACAAGGAGATTCCGGTTCACTTCGTAAATGATCTTCCCCTTCAGTCTTTCGGGAACATTATCCTTTGCAATCTGTTCTGCAACAGCTTTTACAAGGGCGGTCTTCCCGACACCTGCACGCCCGATTATCAGGGGATTATTCTTGATATATCTGCAGAGTGTCTCGAATACAGCTTCAATCTCAGCTTCCCGGCCAATTACAGGAAGATGATCAGGAGCAAGAACTTCCTGGGTTAGATTGGTACCTAACCGATCCAATACCTGTTTCAGCTTATCAGGCAATGCATATTTACTCTCTTCTTCGGCCCTTTTACTGGTAACCTTGTCCAATGAATCAGGGGGGATCTTATCGACATATTTCTTACCCGAG
>JAQVHJ010000076.1 GCA_028696285.1 bacterium | reverse complement strand
ATTTGAAAAAATCTCTTTGAACGAAATGTGGAGTTCCTGGAAAAGAATTCTGTATATCGGTATACCCACAGCCGGATCCCGGATGATTATCCCGACATCAACAGGTATCATTACCGGTTTAATCGCAACCTATGGAACTCCGGCTGTCGCAGCATACGGGGTCGCTTCACGAATTGAATTTTTTGCCTTTGCAATATTCAGGTCAATTTCTGTTGTAATCGCTTCTGTAATAGGCCAGAACCTGGGCGCAAAAAGAATCGATCGCTTGAAAGAAGGAATTAAATTTTCAAGAAGATTCATATTATCATATGGGATAATTGCCTTCGTCCTGTTATTCTTATTTTCTGAGAAGGTTGCAGTAATCTTTAGTAAAAGTCCGGATGTTCTTCCGTACATTGTTCAGTACCTTAAGATTGTTGCAGTAACTTATGGGATTCAGGGATTGGTTCTGATGTCAACTTCCAGCTTGAATGTAATAAATAAACCGATTCAGGCTACATTAATCGTTATATTTCAAATGATAATTATTTTTACCCCACTTGCTTATTTAGGTTCTGAATTATTTGAGATTACGGGAATATTCTACGCAGTTGCAATTGTATATGTTCTCGGCGGGATTTTTTCATCTATTTATCTTAACTATGTTACCGATAAATTAAGTGAAAATAATTAATCATTCTGCAAAAGATTATTTAAAAAAGATTCACCTTTTTTATTTGACTTTTAGCAATAAATAAGATAATATAATACGTATATATTAATTAGAGGTAAAAGATGAAAAAAAATTACTTTATTTTCGGGTATTTATTATTATTATCCCTGCTCTTCATTATGATATCATTTCTTCTCTGGCTTACCGGCGGAAAGAACTCACGTTTACTGGGTCAGAAATTAAGGTTTGGCGCATTGATAATATCCTTAACTGCAGCTGCAAGCTGCAGCGGTCCTCCGGGTGGGGAGGTCACCTGTTATAAGCAGGTGCCGGATAATTCATTCAGGGTGATCTCTTCCCGTGAAGATTCCGGCCGCTATATTATCCAGGGTAAGAAAGACTCGAAAATTACCATACATTTGTATCAGCGGACCGGGGAGGATTTTTCATATTCAATCCTTGACGAAGAAAGAAAAATTATGCAGACAGGTAAATTACTCCCGGTTGACGGGAAGTTTGACAGTTCTAAGGAGGATTTTGAGATTGTACTTGAAAAAGATTTAAAGGAAGGTTATTATAAACTTCAATTTTTTGATCTTTCAAAATCGAATCAGGATGAAGAAGCTCCCAAAGCAATATTTGATCTTGTAGTAAAGAGTGAACCTGAAATTATCAATTCAGAAATAATTTCACCAAGGCGTGTTCACATGTGTTATAAACCGACTACACGGAGAACCCCCGACTTCTATTTATCAAAGGAGGATAACTCTATCAGAGAATTGGAATTTAAGAAAGAAGAGAAGAAAATTATAAATGGAGAGATAAAAACTGCCGGGGTTGAGTATTTTTCGTACAGGCTTGAAGATTCGAAGAATATTGTTATTCAGAAGGGTGATATCTTTCCCAAGGACGGGAAATGGGACGGCGAGAAGGAAGAATATATGATTGAATTACCGGAAAAGATCAAACCGGGGCAATATTACATTTATTTCTATGAACTGAAGGAAGAATACCAGGATAAAGATATAAGTCATTTCCTTACATATTATAGTATAAAAATTAAAAATTTAGAATAGATGAAAAAAGAAATTCTAATTAACATTTATTTAATAATAATTTCCTTTATATTTATTTTAGTATCATTTTTATTATTTTTATCAGGAGGTAAGAACCAGTATTTTTTAAAACAGAAACTTCGAATTGGTGCACTAATAATTGCAATAACTGCAACTATGGGTTGTGGAATAATTAATAAACAATCCACTGCAAATTATAAAACTGGTAATGAAAATGTCATTATCTATTTTCACAAAGAATTTTTGCCCAATGGGATTAATGTATTAGATTATGGAGATCCCGATCCTTTTATAAAAGGGAGAATAAAAAATTGTAATGCTAAGAATTATTCCTATATAATTGATAATGAGAAAAATAATGAAGATATATTCGGTGAAATAATTCCAATTGATGGGAAATTCGATAGCGAAGATGAGCCCTTTAAAATAAAATTCCCAAGATATTTAAATCCAGGAAAATATAAATTAAAAATATATGATATTTCAATAGATGATTTAAAAGATGAGTTTAAGAAAAATCCAATAGCAGAAAGCAAATTTGTAATGATAAAAGATGGGAAAAAATATTCTGACAAAATAACATCAAAACCCCTAAGAACAACCTGTTATTCTCGGCCTTTACCATTTAAACATAAGGTTACTTTATTTAATATTGAAAAACAGGGAAATATTGGAATAGAAATAAAAAAGGACAATAAAATATCAGGTAAGATTGAATATGAAAATATTAAAGAGATATCATTTAGAATTATATCCAGCGATTATAATATAATTCAAAAAGATGACATATTTCCAATCGATAAAGAATGGGATTCTCAAACTGAATATTTTGTTATAGAAATTGATAGAAATATAGAACCTGGATTATATAAAATTCAATTTTATAATTGTCAAGTAAAAGATCAAGAGGATTATGTAAATAAATTTTTTTATGAAAGGATAATAGAAATTAAAGAGTAAGGAGGAAGTATGAAAAAAGAGATTATTATTCCTATTTATCTATTCGGTATTTCTATTTTATTTATTATAGTTTCATTTCTTTTATTTCTCTCAGGTGGAAAGAATGCAAAATTACTTTCAAAGAAATTGAAATTGGGTGCATTAATAATTTCATTAACAGCAGCGTTGGGCTGTACACCAATTAATCCGCATGTTACGTCATGTTATGTTCCCCCCATGCCGTATGTTGAGGTTGAAAATGAAGTGGTAGACAGGAGTGATACTGAGTGGAAGTATTCAATTGAAATAGATTTGAGCAAGACTAATGTTATCACAGGAAAAAGTATGCATTCCTTCGGGGCTTCGATAAGTTTCCGTATTACAGATAAGAATGGGAATGTTATTCAGTTTGATGACGCAGTACCTGTGGACGGGAAATTCAATGATCATTCAGAAAAATTGGAATGCAGACTTAATAAGGATATTAGACCGGGAGAATATACAATTGTTTTCTATACCCGTGAAAAGATTTTAGCGGAAAAGAGCCCTGATCAGCATTTATATAAAACAATGACCTTGATCGTGAAATAATCCTTTTAAAAAATGGAGTGAATCAGGATGAAGAGAGAAATCTGGATTGGAATTCAAATCAGTTTTTTATTTATTGTTTTTTCAATACTTTCATTCTTATTATTTCTCTCTGCAGGCAAGAGTAAAAAACTACTTATCAATAAATTAAAAACAGGCGCATATATAATTTCCTTAACTGCTTTATTGACAGGGAGCTGCACATCCATTAATCCCCCGGCTAAATGTTATGTTCCTGTAATAGATCAAGATCCCGGAATTTTAATTGATAAACAAGAGCAGCAAATCACAGAAAAGCTTATCGTCTCAAAGGATCGGATGGTTAAGGGATGGATTCAGGATCTGGATAAGGATTCAAATTATATATTCAAAATTACAACAGGTCCCGGAAAGGTTGTTCAAGAAGGTGATATAGATCTTAAAACAGATAAGGTTATAACAGGCGATTCCGTATTCTTTGAAATTAAAATAGATAAGTCTCTTGAACCCGGGTTATATTTCATGGATATTTATAAAGAGGGGATTGATAAATCAATCAGAAAATATGTCTTTGAACTTGAAGAATAGAGAATAAAAAAATGAAAAAGGAAATAATTATCCCGATTTATTTGATTGGCCTTTCATTAGTTTTCGTAATAGTATCCTTACTGTTATTCCTAACAGGCGGGAAGAATACAAAA
Source organism: bacterium (assembly GCA_028696285.1). GTDB lineage: Bacteria > AUK180 > AUK180 > JAQVHJ01 > JAQVHJ01 > JAQVHJ01. Next base: position 4,622 of record JAQVHJ010000076.1, on the reverse strand, counting down.
CTTCTTTCGCGTAAACTGAAGATAGGCGCGTTAATTATCACAATGACTGCAATTTTAGGGTGCGGGGGATCCAATTCACAGCAGGCAATGGTAACCTGTTATAAACCTGCTCCCCCTGATTTCTTTTCGATTACTGATGAAAACAGGAAAGACGGCGTGATTGTCGTTGATGAAGAGACCAACTATATTCTGAATTGTATTCTTGACCGTAGAACCTCGGAGGAATATTCATTTAAATTAGTTGATTCGGAAGATAAGACAATTACCAAAGGGGATTTGGAAGCAGAAGACGGCGCATTCGACGAAGACTCTGAGGATGTTAAAGTTAAATTTGATAAGGATATTGAAAAAGGGGATTTTCAAATTAAATTTTTTACATGTTCTAAAGATAAAATAGAGGACCAGGAACCGTTTCCAACTTCTTTATACAATGTAAGAATTAAATAGTATGCAAAGAACAAAATTACCCTATATCATTTATGAAGTTACTTCTGTCTGTAATCTTAGGTGCAGGTACTGTTATAATCCGTGGAAGAGGCCGGGTGAGACGGATCAGAAGGATAACTCATATAAACTTGCAAAAAAAGCACTAAAGCAATTGTTCAAGGTTGCGGAGATTGACCATGTTACCATGACAGGGGGGGAACCATTTCTTGCAGAGAGATTCTCTGAGATTGTCCTGTTCTGCAGAATGGAGAAGAAGGGTGTAACGATTATCAGTAACGGCGCAACGGCTTCTGATGAAGATTACAGGATCATGCTTGAACTTGGAGTGGATTTATTTGAATTTCCATTTCATTCTGTTACTCCGGAAATACACGATCACCTTACTCAAGTTCCCGGCTCACAGAAGAAGGTATTGAATTCATTTAAATATGTAATTGAACATAAGGGATATGTAGTTCCTGCAATCGTGATCACAGGCCTGAATTATAAAAATGTAGGGGAACGGCTAAGGTTCCTGAATAAGGAATTCGGGATTAATACCATGATGCTGAACAGGTTTAATATAGGTGGAACCGGAATAAAGGAGATAGAGAATATTAAAATTACTAATGAGCAGTTGAATGAAGCATTTAAAGATGCTGCGGCGGTCGGGAAGGAATTAAACCTTACACTTACATCAAATGTCTGCACTCCGTTCTGTGTCCTGAATCCGAAGGATTATCCCAATATCAGGATGTCATCATGCTCCTCTTCCGTGACTAATATGCCGCTGACGCTCGATATAAACGGGAATATGCGCCTATGCAACCATTCCCCGGTTGTAGTCGGGAACATCTATAAAGATCAACTAAAGAATATGCTCCGATCCGAATATGTGAAGGAATGGAAGACAACCGTGCCGGAGTTCTGCAAGGGCTGCAAGGTATTTCCCGAATGCCTCGGCGGATGCAGAGCTGCATCAGAACAGGTAGGGAATTCCATTTTAAAAGAAGACCCTGTTACTGATAACTGGATAGACTCAACGAGAAAAAAGAAATTTTGCTAATTGGGGACGGGGTTTTAACTTTAAATTAAGAAAAAATCTCTCTTTTAAATTCTATATATACTTATAATGAACGGTTAGATGGGCTTGTATGGAAAGTGCAAAAAGCAATTCTACATTTTTCCAATTAAAAATAAAGGTGAGAACCATCCTTATTTTTCAACAAAGTTAATTTCACTCAGTGTTCGATGTTTATCCAGAACGAACGTGAAGGATCTCTCTGTGGTGAAATATTACATTCAATCGATTTTCAAGTATCACCTGCTTTTTGGTTCTAAGTATCATTTTTATTTAATACTGATAAGCAGCGTGGTCTGCGCAGAGTCATGCATCCTTGTGGTGCATGATGGTCCGCGGTTAAAAATTCTTCTATCTTTGTTCTTCGTGAGTATAACCAAAAGAAGGGCTTCCGGCCGGAAACCCCTACAATGTGTATCAAATGTTTACAATACTATTCTTTCGAATCACGAATCACAATTCACGAATCACGATTTTTCTCTTCATGCCCTTCCCCGATTCCGTTGAATCTTCATCGGGACTGCTATGTTAGTGGTAAGTGGAGTGTGGAGTGTGGAGAGTGAAATGAATATGAGAAATACAAATCTTATGCTCGCAGCATGATACTTATCTTTATGTTAAAAAATATTCACACTCAAATGTTTCATAAGTAGTCTTCGCTTTTTGGTTCATTAATTCATAATAATCTTAAAGTAAATAAATTAAATTCTCTTTTTAATCCCGTTTAATCCCTGTCAAAAATTCTTCTTGCATTCACTGTTTTGTTAAGCATCAATTGATCTAAACATCTGCAAAAACATTTACAATGCCATATTCTCAATTTTCAATCTCAAATCTACAATTTTCAATTGGAAATATTTTCTCTGTGTGCGATGTTTATCCCGAACGAATGTGAAGTATCTTTCCGTGGTGAATAATTACATTCTTTTGAGGGTTAAGTATCACTTGCTTTTTGGTTCTAAGTACCATAATTATTTAAAATACAATACCCTTCAAGTTCTTCATGTCCTTCATGGTGAAAAATATTTTTCTTTCGGATCACGATTCCCATTTTCCATCATCACTCTCCACACTCCACCTTCCACTCTCCACTATGATAAAAATGAAAGAACCGTCCCTGAAGATATTTAAAGCATTGATATCTATCGGCATGTTGGATGATTAGGCAAATGTAGGTTAGTGTTCACTAACTTAATTTATTGAAGGGATTTTTGAAGTAAATATTTATTGACATTGATTGAAATTTATGATATGATTTTCATAGATATTAATAAAAGGGGAGAAATATGAAAAAAGACTTTTTTTCTTTTGGGTACTTGATTTTATTATCTGTGACATTTTTGATAATATCCTTTCTGGTGTATCTGACGCGGGGACAAAATTCAAAACTACTCGGGCATAAGCTCAGATTAGGTGCTTTGATTATTGCATTAACTGCAACAATCAGCTGTTCACCAAGTCAGCCGCGGTGTTATGAACAGGTTGCTGTAAACCATTTTGAAATAAAATCTTCACGGGAAACACCATCAACTCCTGTAATTGAAACAGATAAAGATAAAAATATTAAAGGAGCTATCAATGGCCCTACTGTTGATACGTTTTCTTATTTGATTTATGATTGGAATAAAAAGGTGATTCAATCAGGTGATATAAAACCAAGTGACGGGAAATTCAACAGCGCATATGAAAAGTTTGAGATAGAACTGAAGGATGTTCTTCCTTCAGGATTATATTCAATTCATTTCTTTCCCGTTTCCGAGAAAGATCGAAAAGACGACATGAAATCCTATATGGTCGTTGAATTCAGAGCTTTGAAGTCAAATGAACCGGATCCTTCAACGATAACATGTTATATTGTCCTTCCTCCTGATAATAAGGATGTTAAGGAGCCACCGCTTCAGCCGAGATTTCAGCATCTATGCTATTCACCTGTTGGGATAATGCCGACTATTGTTCTTTCAAAGACCGACCCGTCTCTTACTTCACAGGAATTTAAACAGGGCGAGAATAATGTTATTAAAGGCGAGATCCGGGATGTGCGTGGGGAAGATTTCTCATTCAGGATTGAGGATCGAAATAGTAAACTTATACAAAACGGTCCGATCAAACCTTCAGACGGGAAATGGGATGGCAAGACAGAAGATTATGAGATTCAATTAAGTAATAAACTTTCACCCGGGGAATATGCAATTTATATGTTTGAAGTCCCGGAAAAGGAACAGGATAAAGATTTAAGCCATTTCCTGAATTCATATATTATTAAGATTGTTGAATAGTAAAAATTTAATTCAATTAAACTTTTCACTCTCCACTTTTCAAAAAGAGAAAGAATCATTTTTAAATAAGTGTATTTGTTTTCGTATTCTCTGTGTTTATAAAAAAGAGAAGGGTGTCCCACAAATGGTTTACCCTGAAACGAAACGCCCCTACAATGCGTATCAAATATATGAAATACAATTCTTTCGTTTCCGTATAACGAATCACCTCTTATAACCTGACGATGTATTTTATTCAAATGATACGGGCGAACACCGTTCGCCCCTACGATGTGAATCAAATGTTTATAATACAAATCTTTCGGTTTTTGAATCACGCATCACGGTTTATTTATTCTCTTCTTAATCACATGCTATCGCAAGATCTAGCGAAGCGTCAATTCTGCGACAAGTGAAGCGAAGTCGTCCCGATGTTTCACGGAAATTATAGGGATTAAAAATCCTGTTACAAGTCTCGTACAAGTCCCTGTTAAAAACACATTCAATTTATTTCCAAGTATCAAATGCTTTTTGGCTCTAAGTATCATTATAATTTAATACAAATAAACAGCGTGGTCTCCCGATTTCGTGTTATCTTCATCGGGACTACTCGCTTTTTAATCTTAAGCTCGAAGCATTTTTCAATCTTAAATCTTAAATGCGAAGTGTATCTTCTCTGCGTCCTCTGCGCTCTCTGCGGTGAAAAATTCTCCTTTCTCTGTTCTTCGTGTTTATAAACAAAAGAAGGGCTTCCGGCCAGAAGCCCCTACGATGCGTATCAAATATATGAAATACAATTCTTTCGTTTCCGAATCACGAATCACCTCTTATAACCTGACGATGTATTTTATTCAAATGAT
>JAQVHJ010000075.1 GCA_028696285.1 bacterium | reverse complement strand
GTCAATGAAATAGTCCGCATCAACTAATTTAACTTCAATTACCGTTGCATTTGGTGTTCCCGCTGTTGTTTCGATCCTGTCCCTGTCAATTTCAATCAGGATATAAACAGCTGTACCGCCTTCCGCAACAGAGTTCATGGATTTTGGTGTGCCGTTAATGGGATTACCGTCTGCATCAAGACCATTTTTGGTGATTCCGTCGTTATTAGCCCAGTTTGATGAATTCGTCCCCTCAACTGTAGGATTCTTGCGTTCCATGGTATAAATCGGTGATGAATTCCCTGCATACCACATGGTTGCGGTTACCCCGACAACATCTATTGTATTGCCGAAATTATCCTTGAGTGTGATCTTTTCACCGGTATTTGAGAGGCTGATTGAACTGTCTATTAAGTCGCCGGTTACATCATTAACAGTGTCTTCACTGTTCTCTATCAAAACATAACCGCGCGCAGGAATAATTATACCGGTGAAGGACATGTCAATTATTCCGTTGTCATCTTCCATTGTCCAGCCGGTCATGTCAATGGGTGAGTCAGTGTTATTGTACAGTTCAATCCATTCGTCGGAGGTTGAACTGACTGTTCCCATCCAGGCAATTTCATTTATAACTACATCTCTTGTGTTCGCCCCGAAAACATTTATGAGAACCAGGACCGAAAACAAGAATGTAAAAAGGATTCTCTTTATCTTCATTAGATACCTCCAGTAATAAGTATTTTAAAAACTATAAAGTATAGTTATCTTTTGTAAGTTTTCGAGAGATTCATGGGAACTTATTGAATAATTTAATCCTATATTCCACCTTGTTAATCCTATCCCGTAAGACATTTCCTTCTCAGAAAATTCTGACATCTCCATTCCAAGCCTGAACGCAGCTGTTTTATAAAGGAAATATTCCATTCCGAACTTATAGACATCTGGGGTATCTTCAGACTTTTCATAATCTACTGAGAGCATAAGACGGTGGTTAACCTGCTTTACAGGGTAAACTCCAATTCCTATTCCGTAAATAATCGGGAGTTCATTCGCCATTTCATCCAGCTTTAATGAAATTCCGAAATTCTTAACAACAGCTCCGAGAAACATGTTCCTGTAAAACTTCGGATTCCATAAAATACCTAAATCCCCGGCAAATGTCCCGCCTTTATAATCCCCTAACTTTGTTTCAATATACCTTGCATTGAATCCGGCATAAAACCCCGAAAATATCGTATCAGATATTGTCAGTGTAGCAGCCGCATCGTAACAGGTAAAATCTCCGATTAAACTTCCATTCTCATCATACTCGTCCTGGGTACCGTAATTGAGGTAAATAGCTGACAATGCAATATTACCCATGTATTCCGTCGGCAGCATTACTCCGAAGAAATTATAATCCGTTTCAAGATAATGCGTTCCTAATGTGGCTCCAAAGAGGAATCTGTCCTCCAGCGCAAGCCCTGCAGGATTTGAGTTTATTCCTTCTATATCGTCCGATATCCCGGTATAGGAACCGCCAAGTGCTTCGACTCTTGCTCCGATTGGAATCTTAAGGAAGTTCCCGGCATTCTTCGTTCCGGAATAAATGTATGAGTCTCCATAAATTAAGATTCCTACTGCAAGAATCAGTATAAATATTAAACTGAATTTCTTCATAGAAAAATCCTCCTAAAATTATTTCACAATTGTCATCATAAATTTTTCGGTATTACTTCCGTACTTGAAGAATACAAAATAAACTCCTGAATCAAGCTGCTTGTTATGATCATTTGTCCCATCCCACTGTATTTCATGGAGACCCTGATCCATTGAGCCTTCATATAATGTCTTGACAAGTTCTCCGTTTACATTATAAACGTTGAAAAGAACTTCCTGAGATGTTTCAAGATTGATCTTAAACTTTGTAACCCGGTTCTTATTCAGGTTGAATGGATTGGGATAGTTCTGTGAAATGTAATTACCCGCAAAAGCTGTGTCTAAATAATACCCGACAAGTGAATTGCAGGCTACCGTCACTTCGTTTACTCCGGGTGTATTTGAAAGCTTGAATTGGAATGTGGCGGACCCGGATACGTCTGTATATACAGTATTATTATTAACTGTTGCATCCCCGCCGGGATTTTTGCTTATCACCAGATCAATCTGAGCGCCGTATAGAATATTATTTCCGGAATCCCTTATCTCCACAGTGACAATGTCTGTTGTTCCGGGAGTATGATGCGGATCTGTGGAAGGATCTATCGTCATGACTGCAGGTTCCGCAACCGTGATCGTTGGTGAACCGTCAACCTTCGCAAACCCGCCGCTGTTTATATTTGTATACATCTCAAACTCAACATTGTTCTGAGCTGTGTTCTGGACTGTAATAGGTCCGAGGACTACACGGATAGTTGAGTTTGCTGTTATATTTGATGCGGTAATTTCCTGGCCGGAGATAGTAAATCCGGTATAATTAGAACCATCAAGGGTCATGGAAACAATCCCCGCAGAAACGGTTCCCCAGGTTGAAGGAACAACTAAACGGAAAGAATCATCCCCGTCAAATTTAGGGGAGATTACATTATAGGTAAATGTATAGGTGACCCGGCCTTGAGCTGCTGCACGAATATTTGGAGAAACTGTCGCGGATGCATCTCCCGAAGTGGCAGAATCAACATTACCAAAAGGAGATTCGTTTGCACTGTCGTCAACGGCTTTAATTGAGAAGTAATATAAAGTTCCTGCAGACGGCATGGTAAGAATATAAGATTCATTGTTCCCGGAAGCAAGAGGTGTCCAGGATTGAACATAGGTCGTTGCATTATTAAAATCTGTGTCGTTTGTAATGTTTTGTGTTGAATATTTAACTATATATGAAGTTGCAGTTCCCGTGCCGCCGTCATCACCAACTGCAGTCCAGGATAAAGAAACTTCATTTACTCCCGGACCGTCTGAGGCAGCCAAGTCATTAATGGCGTTCGGGGCAGTCGCATCCCGGGTAACAAAGGAAAATGAATACGCCGGTCCTTCACTTCCGTTCCCGTCACCATCAAGTGCATTTCCGCTCGTATCCAGAGCTGCTGTTGAAATGGTCACTGTATATGTATTATCTGCAGAGAAATTGGTCGTGTGTGACCAGGATAATACCTTGTTACCGGACGACCAGATAAAACTGGTTGCTCCCGCAACAAGTGGCGAGATTGAAAATGCAATCTCAACTGTCCCGGTATCCATCTCTTCATTAAAGGTTATTGTCAATGTTTTATTTAAGTCAACACCTGTCTCTAAATCAGCAGGATCCGTTGAGGATACTTGAGGAGGAATAATGTCCGGAGGACACTCTGTGGGAGAATTTCGTGTTGATGGGGCTTCACTTACTACAACCCAGTCATTCCCGTTAACATCTGTATCCCAGCCGTTTCCCTGACCGTTTACATTGGTTCCGGCAGGACCCGAGATTCTTTCTATGGTTTGACTGGTTGCGTTTGCCTCAGGTGCCGCAATACCGCCTTCCGGATAGAGAGCAGTTTCATAGCCTACATAGTCAAGGATAACATCATTTTCATCACGAACCCCTACATGTCCGCCGGTCCCTGAAAATCCAAGGGAAGTATCAATATAATCAGCGACAACACCAGGCCAATCAGCTGCAATATCATCACCCCCAACCAGAAAATATCCGCAGGCGGGTATCGTTGAACCACTCGGTAATGTAGCAACAGGACTCCACGTGGTGCCAGAGGCTGTTTTATAAATAATATCCCAACCGGAAATGTTAATATCCTGATTTGTCGGATTGTATAATTCAACAAATTCCCCGGCGCTCTCAAGACCGGATGCATCATATTCCAATTGGCTTATTACAACATAGGTAGCATAATTCCCAGAGGCTGATAATCCAAAGAGGAATATTAAAAGGAAAAGGAAAAATTTTGTTCTCATAGAACAAACCTCCATAAAGTATTATTAGTAAAATAAATTGACTATTTATTTTTCTCTTTCGTGCGTTTTAAAAGACGATCCTGAAGACCTTTAACTTCTTCAAGACGCTTCTTCTCTTCCGCTTTATCAAGCGTTATGTTAATCTTGACAATAGAACCTTCATGCCAGCCCTTTGGAAGATAATCGGTATGTATGATAAACTCCCCTCCTTGATCAAAGATTATTACGGCAAGCTCGCCTTCTATCCTGTCAATACTTCCCAGCAAATCTTTCATTTGTTATTCTCCTTAATTATATTGCTCCGGGAGAAATAAATCCCATCTCCCTGCCGGAAAAATCCGTGCGGTTCGATCCAAACTGTATGATGCAAACCTTCTTGATCAGTTTTTCCGGGAGTGGTGAGTGAAAATGAAGTTTCCCACTTTTAAAATCTATCTTTTCTATGCTCCCAAGGCCAAGGATCTTCCGGTTCCCGTCAAGCAATGCTATCGTAATATACTTCTCCTGACCTGTCTTAAACTGCCGTATATTACCGAAACTCTTCGAAAGCTCCCCTGCCTCTGCTGGCGTAAGGGCTTCCTTGACAAAAACCAGTGTCCCTTCCCACGCCCTTAACCTCTCCGCATAAACTACTTTCTTATTTGGGATATTTACTTCGTTACCCGATTTAAAATATGACCTTTCGGTCTTTAACTTAGTTAAAGGAATCGCAAACTTCTTCGACCCCTTAAAATAATCAATCGAAACCATCTCCCTTAAGAGTTTTCTATCGTGTTGCGATGTATTTGATGCGGTCTTGGAAACTTCAAGACGGAAGACTTTCTTGGGGGGGACGGTGAGGACGAGATGTTCAAGTTCGTCCTTGCGCTGGAGTAAAATGACGAGGTCAGGGTTAATTATATCAATCTTGGAATGCTTGACCTGGCGTCCGCCGTCACCGTGGACCCAGCCGGTGGTGTCAATAATTAAAAAGTCTGTCTTCGCAGAAGCTTCGGTTGTCAATTTATCTATACCGGTTAGGAATAATGTTAGATGCAGGCCTGGTGAAAGGGAACCGATGAAATAGATGTCATCGGCAGGCTGGTTTGCAAGGAAGAGAAACTTCTTTTTACATATAGCCAGGCCTAAAGTCCCCGGAGGGCCAACGTCAGATTGTCCCACATCACAGTCCAGAATTCCGACGGTTGAACCGTTATTGATCAGCTTGTTTGAGATGTATGTGGTAAAGAAGCTTTTTCCCGTATCTACTTCGCCTAAGATCAATATCTTCTTTAACTTTTCTTTGTAGATCTTCTGAGCAAGCGAATCCCACATTGCGGGTATCGTTCTCTTTTCCAGCTGTTCGATTCTTCCTTTCCCGGAAGATTGTAATTTCACTTCGCCTGAAGAGGGTAATGTTTCCACGGGCACCTTCTTCCCCTGGGGAACGGAGAAGGTTTTCCCTTTTCCGAACTCGGCCCCAATAACAGATACTGTTCCGGAAATTACTTTAATATTCATCGGACCGGTAACAAGAAAGATTTGGGATTTATTCAATTGTTTATTTGTCATTTATTTTACCTCCGGAAAGATCAGGGTTGGCCAATCTTCTTCAAGGACTTTTTTGTTGATTACCAGAACTTTTTTTACGTCAGCAGTCTTAATATTTTCTTTTGAGGCCAGGTCAATTCTGTCTTTTCCGACAGATTTCACTTTACCTGAGAATGGCTGGCCCTTTTTTGGGAAGACGAGAGTAAAATCGCCCTCCTTTAGTATTTCGGGGGAGATTTCCTTTACGATTTTAAACGAGCAGCCTGCGGCAATCCCCGGATATAGCGGCACACGCTTGAATATCCGGATAATCTCCTTTACAACTTCAAGAGAAAACCCTGGGTCCGGATATGCTCCGGATGCCCTCTCTAACTGGGTGATCAGCCCGGGGAAATCATTTTCAGAAAATGACATATTTTTCCTTCCTTATTTATGTGTGGTATTGTTTGGAACCGTTTTGTATCTCCGCCGCGATCTCTAAGAAGGACCGGATAGCATTTCCAAATGAAACGGCATTTTCTTTTGCAGTGCATTCTGCAGCTCGCGGATGCCCTCCGCCGGAGATCAGGGATTCATGCTTGTTGGGCTGTCTGAGCTTTTTCCAGTTCTCTGCCATGGTTCCGCAGATCTTTCCCGAATGCAATACTCCACCTGTTGCCCTTACGGAGAAATGAGTAAATTCGCCTTCTTTTGACGCCATTACTATTAACCCGTTCTTTAAATTCGCTTCCGTTTTCAGGTCAAACACTGCAACAGACCCGAGCATCGGCATTAACCTTACTTTTTTTCCGAGATAGAGAAATAATCCGGTATCTTCAATCTCTTCAAGAAGCAATGCGTTATGAATGATACTGATTCCGGCATCCCAATCCTTTAAGAAAAGCTGGTAAGTCAGAGAAACAGGCTCTTTAAAAGACGACTTATTTACAAAATCGTAAAGAGAAGTAACATCTGCAAAATGGAATTTCATATCTTCGATCTCCCTCAGGTAATCGAATGATAATAGCGGTTGAGATACATTTTTCAGGGATTTATCATAGTCATTATAGAAGAACTGGAACCCACCACCTGATACCGCATGGATCAATTCGGCAAACTGGTTCAGGTAACAGGTCTTCTCTCTCTGTTCAACATCGAACATGGTCGGCTTGATATGCATCGGGTAGAGTAATTTCATGAATTTCTTCTCTGCTTCATCGTAGAATGTCTTAACATAAGGACTGACAACCTTCGTTACGGGCTCTATTGCGAAATCACCCTTTAACCCTACCAGGCAGAAGAAATCATAGAAAATACTCTCGTACTCAAGAGCTGTGAGAATATTATGAACAAGAAATGAAGTTGAACAGCCTTTTGATGAATCTGCATTCGGATTATAGTAAGAGACATTATTCGGGAACCCGGTTGTATAATGATGGTCAATAAAAAGGAATTCCTTTCCCAGGTCTCCGAATTCGGAATACTGGGGAAGGGTACCCTTGTCCATTACGATTGCAGCATCATATTCCGAATCGGGGAAATCCTTTGAGCTGAGGACAAATGCACCCGGGAAGAAAACCTGGTGTTCCACTTCAAGATTTTCAAGTAATCTCGACATTAATACTGCAGATGTTATTCCATCCGGATCATCGTGAGAGAAAAGGTAAACTTTCTTATCCTTCAGGTTACGAATAAAATTCAGTGTGTTTTGGAACGGTGCATCGTAACTTTTTAATTCTTCTATAAATTTTTTATATTCCATAATACCCCATTTACTTTTTCATTTTAATTACATCTTTCGCAGCTTTCACAAGATATTTCGTTGTCAAGCCGAATTCTTCCAGAAGTTCCCACGGATCGCCTGATTCCCCGAATCTGTCCTGAACCCCCACAATTCTCATAGGAACTGGATAGTTCTGACCCAGCACTTCCGCGACAGCTCCGCCTAAACCGCCGAGAATCTGGTGCTCTTCTGCAGTAACAACTGCGCCTGTCTTCTTTGCTGCGGCAATGATCCCGTCTTTATCAATGGGTTTAATGGTGTGATTATTAACGACCATTACATCAATGCCTTCCTTTTTCAGTTCCTTCGCAGCTTCCAAAGCCCAGTACACCATCATACCGCACGCGATAATGGCGACATCCTTTCCTTCACGGAAAGTCTGCGCTTTACCGTATTCGAACGGGGTGTCTTTTTCCGTAATAATGGGAACAGCTTCTCTTCCGAACCTGATATAAGACGGTCCGTTAATCTTTTGTGCAATGTATTTTGTTGCTTTGAATGTCTCCCAGTAATCGCACGGAACAACCACCTGCATGTTCGGAATTACGCGCATGATAGTTATTTCTTCCAATGCCTGGTGTGTTGCGCCGTCAGGCCCGACAGAAATCCCGCCGTGCGCTCCCCCGATCTTAACATTGATATTTCCATAGCAGATAGTGGTTCTGATCTGGTCCCATGCCCGGCCGGCAACAAAGACACCGTATGTGCTGACAAACGGGATCTTTCCTTCAAGAGCTAACCCGGCAGCAACGTTAAGCATGTTCTGCTCAGCTATACCGATTTCAACAAATCTTTCCGGGAACGCTTTTTGGAATAAGTCCGCGCTCGTTGAACTGGTGAGGTCCGCGCCAAGAACATATATCCTTTCGTCTTCTTTCCCCAATTCAACTAAAGCTTCTCCGTACCCGTGCCTGGTGGGTTTCATGTTTAATTCTTTATTCATTTATTATTCCTCCTGTTATGTTTTTTCTAAAAATTAAAACTCCATCTCATCTATTTCTTTCAGGGCTTTCTCTGTCTGCTCAGAATTGGGAGCCTTCCCATGCCACCCGGCCTGGTCTTCCATGAAGGAGATCCCGTGCCCCTTGATCGTGTTTGTAATAATTACTGTTGGTTTCCTCTTTGTCTGTTTCGCGCGCCTGAAGGCATATCTGATTTGTTCAAAGTTATGCCCGTCTATCTCGATTACATTCCAGCCGAATGATTTATACCTGTCCGCTAACGGTCCTACTGTCATTACTTCATCAACCCACCCGTCAATCTGAAGCATGTTCGAATCTACTATCCCGCAAAGGTTATCCAGGCCAAACTGAGAACCCGCCATCACCGCTTCCCAAATCTGTCCTTCGTCCTGCTCCCCGTCTCCC
>JAQVHJ010000074.1 GCA_028696285.1 bacterium | reverse complement strand
ATCATCACAGAAACCTTTCGAATTCAATCCGGAAGTTCTGGTGAACAGGGAGTTTAGCCGAGCAGGATTTAATCCCCTGATATTTAAGATTTGGATTAAACCGGATCGTGAAAAGCATTTCAAAGAACTGCTTCAATCAGAAATACCGGAATTAAATTCCGATTTAAATCCTAAATTATTTATAAAAAGCATTATGGTATGGGGGGAGCTTAATAATTCGAAATTATTTGAATTTTTTTCATTTATTATTAAAAACGGTAAAATAATCTTGATCATTCCGGGGATTATAATAATTTTTATTTTTCTCTGGGTAATTTCAGACAGAAGGTCTGCGCGCATTTCCCCGAGAAATATATCCTGGTCTCTTATTACAACGGGGATAACTGCAATTTCATTTGAATTATTGTGTATTTACCTGTTTCAGGTGATTTTTGGAAATATTTATGTAATGATAGGCATTCTGACAGGAACATTCCTATTTGGAATTTCCGCAGGGGCTTTTTTTGGTGTCAATCTCCGGGGAACTAAAGAAAATTATTTATTAATCAGTGAAGCTGCTATTGTTTTTTTATGCTTGATAAATTTTGCATTTTCTGATAAAATAATCATTATGTATAAATTTTTCTCTGTTACATTTATTTTACTGAATCTATTTGTTTTGGGATTCTTTGCCGGTTTGGAATTTCCCCTTGGTTCTGAGTTATTGATAAAAACGGGAGAGGGTCTTCCGAAGATTATTTCATCGCTTCTTATCTCAGACATGTCCGGGGCGATGCTTGGAAGTTTCCTTCTTTCTATTTTTATTGTCCCTGTAATGGGAATTAAAGGTGCTTTTGGTGTGATTAGTATCATTAATGTTTCCAGTTTCTTTTGTTTAATATTTAGAATGTTCATAATAAGAAGAGCTTAACAATGGTGTTGAATGTAATTATATTTTTGGTATTCTTATTTTTTTCCGGTCTGTTTTCAGGGGCTGAAACTGCGTTATTTTCACTGAAATATTATCAGATTGTAAAGATCCTTGAGGTTAATGCCCGGAAAGGTAATTTAATAAAACAGATTTTGTCAATGCCGAGTAAACTGCTGTCTACCATTTTATTCGGGAATATGGTTGTTAATATATTCATGTCTTCTCTCGTTACAATGGTTTTCATTAAATCGTTCGGAGAGGAATATGAATACTTGGCAATAATTTTCATTACTTTTATTTTACTTATATTTGGAGAGGTAAGTCCTAAGCTTATTGCTGTGAAAGATCCGCAGGCTTTCTCTTCCAGAATAGTATCGTTCATGACATTTTTCAGTAAATTATCAACACCCTTCACAACCGTTGTCTCATGGATTACGGATATTTCAATGAAGGTTATGCATATCTCTTTCGGGAAACCATCAGATAAGTTGGGGAAATCCGAGTTGAGGGACTTCTACTTGGACCATGAAGATAAGACGATATTGGATGTTTATGAGAAGCAGATGATCCTGAATCTCTACAGGTTTTCAGACAGGAAGGCAATAGAGATAATGCGTCCGAGAACAGAACTGTCATTGATTGAATATACCGATGATCTTGAAAGTCTGGTTGATAAAGTTAAGGAGACAGGTTTTTCAAGAATCCCCGTATTTCAGGATTCGATTGAGAATATTGTCGGGATTCTTTATGCGAAGGATCTTATAATGCTTTATGACATGGAAGATAAATTGAAATTTAAACTCAGTTCAATTTTAAAGCCTCCGTACTTTATCCCGGAATATAAAAAGATAGATGATTTATTTATCGGGTTCATGAAGAAATATATTCATTTTGCTGTCGTGGTCGATGAGTATGGCGGAATTTCCGGAATTGTAACTTTGGAGGATATCCTTGAAGAGATCATTGGCGAGATCAAAGATAGGAAAGAGCATGATATGGATATTATTAAGGAGACATCGAAATCCTTCATTATTGAAGGGCGAATGGAAATAGAAGAATTCAATAAAAGGTTCGGGAAAAACCTTTGTTCTGAAGAAGCAGAAACAATTAATGGTTTAATCTTAGAGATGCTGGGGGAGATGCCGGAAGATGGAGAGAAGCTGGAACTTGATTCGATACTCTTTGAAATGATTGAGGTTTCAAATAATAAGATTGAGAAAGTGCGGGTAATATTTAAATGAGTATAATGTTAACTGTAATTATTATTTTAATTTCATTACTGCTACAGGCATTCTTTTCAGGAATCGAGATCGGGATTATTTCTATAAGTAAGATTAAACTCTTGAAAAAAATTAAGCAGGGCAGCAATGGCGCTGTGATTATAAATAAACTTTTACATAAACCTGAAAACTTATTAGGTACAACATTAATCGGAACAAATATCTCGATAGTTATATCATCGAGTTTATTAACAGGTTTATTATATAAACATTGCCCGCATTTTGCGGAGTATCTCAGCTTGATTATTCTGACCCCGTTAATTTTAATCTTTTGCGAGGCAATTCCGAAAGCAGTTTTCAGGGAGTATAAAAACAGTATTACCGTAAGTCTTGCGCCTTTATTGCAGATCAGTTATTATATTTTCTATCCTATTGTATTTTTGGTGACAGGATTATCAAAAATTTTAATTCGCATTATTCAAGGGAGTAAAGTTGAATCCAATCCTTTCATAACCAGAGATGAATTGAAAATAATAACCATTGAAAGCTATCCCGGGACCGGCGACGAAGCTTTGCGTAAAATCGCAAGGAGAATTTTTTACTTCGGCGAGAAGAATTCAAAGAATATTATGCTTGATCTAAATAATGCTGCCATGATCGAAAAGACGCAGACCGTCGGTGAGTTGAAGGAATTATTTTCAAGAGTAAGGTTTTCGAAGTATCCTGTCTATTCACGAAAGAAGGAGAATATAATCGGTTTTATTAATATCAAGGATGTCCTTGCTGTCGGAGATAATAAGCGGGTTTCCGGTTTTATCCGCGATGCCCACAGAGTCAATGAGGATATCGGGCTTGAGGACCTGTTGACAATATTCCGAAGAGGAGCGGAGCAGATGGTCCTGGTATATAAGGAAGACAACGAAGAAATTACAGGGATACTGACACTGGAGGATGTTTTAGAGGAATTAGTGGGGGATATCAAGGATGAATATGAACTCAAGTAAAATCGGTATAATCGGTTTCGGCAGAGCAGGTCGGCTCCTGTTTCAGATTTTCAAAAAGACACCGATTTGTTTTGACGTTAAAAGGGAACAGGTTCCGGATGAACACTATTCAGATTTCAGAAGTTTAATATCAGATAGTTCTGTTATTTTTATTGCGGTTCCTGATGATAAAATTTCCGTTATATCCCGGGAAATAGCAGAATCAGGGATCAGGTTGGAGAAGAAGATCTTTATTCATCTTAGCGGTGCCAATCCTTCTGCAATCTTATCTTCAATAAAAGAGAAGCGCGGGGGGATTCTTGCCCTTCACCCGGCATTATCCATTGTTGATATTGATTGGATAATTAAAAATCTAAAAAAATTTATCTGGACAGTTGAAGGTAAAAAATCAGAAAAGGAAAAAATACGAAACCTGTTCAGAAAATATTCTGTAAAAGTGTTTCCTATTTCGGGGAAGGATAAAGGCGTTTATCATTTGGGTTGTGTTTTTCTCTCGAATATCCCGGTTTTTAATCCGGTTTTTGGGAGTAAGTTATTGCGTGAAACTGGTCTGGCAGAAAACGTCGTGCGCAAGCTGGGCCGGGGTTTGATTTTAAGCGTTGAACATAATCTCCGGAAATTTCCGCATAAGAATATAATTACCGGACCTTTAATAAGGGAAGATGTAAATACCTTGAAAAAGCACTTTGAAATTTTAAAAAATAAAGAAGAGATGATAGCGTGGTACTTAATAAAATGCAAAACTATCGCTGAAAAATATAATCTAAAAAAAGTTATGTATTTTCTGAAAGAATATTCATGAATAATAAATATAATTTAACTCCCGGGAATTATGATCAGGCGATTACTATTCAAAACAGTTTACGAAAAAAGGTATGTTTACAAACTCGCTGTAAATTAGAATATCCTTTCTGTGCGGCGGGGTGCGACAGTACAATCATAAAAGAAATGAATTTAATAATCTCCGGAATTATTGTTTTTAAATTTGAATCGGAGAATGAGTATGAGATAGTTGAAAAGGAATTCATCCAAGATGTCATTAAGTTTCCGTATATCCCTGGTTTACTTTCATTCCGTGAGATCCCGTCCCTGCTTAAAGGATTTAAAAGAATTAAAACAAAAATAACTCTTATCTATGCTGATGGACAGGGTTATGCACATCCGAGAAGGCTGGGACTTGCTTCTCATTTGGGTGTTATTCTTGATATTCCGGTTATAGGTGTTGCTAAATCAAGATTTATCGGGGATTATAAAGAACCAGGCATGAAGAAGGGAAGTTATTCAAAATTAACCGATGGAGATGAACAGATAGGGATTGTTTACCGTAATAAAAGCGGCGTCAAATCCGTTTTCATTTCTCCGGGGAATTTAATTGGAATGGATGATTTGGTTCATTTTATTCAACCGGTTTCAGGTAAATTTAGAATTCCTGTTCCGACAAGAATTGCTCATATAGAAACGGGAGTTTACAGGAAGGAGATTTTAAATGGAAAATAATAAACGTATTGTGATGATTTCTATCTTCAGTAAATACAGGTTCTGGAATTTCCCTGAAGGTTATGTTCAGAAACTTCAGGATGAATTCAAGGAATTTAAATTTATTCAAACAAAAAATAAGGAAGAGTTCAATCAATATTTGCCTAAAGCAGAAGTCTTTGCGACATTCAGGTTTTCCCCCGATGACTTTAAGAAAGCTGTTTCTCTTAAATGGCTTCATATTGCCGGGGCAGGTGTGGGCAGGATTATATTTGATGAGTTGATCAAGTCACAGGTAATAATTACAAAGACTTCAGGGATTAACAAGGAAGCTGTTTCTGAAATGGCCTGGAGTTTCATTTTAAGTTTAGCGAAGATGCATCCCGTTTGGCTTGAATATAAAAAGAAAGGTGATATACTGTCATCCGAAATTGATTTTATGAATATGCAGAATTTATTCGGAAAGACACTTGGAATTCTCGGGTTGGGGGAGATAGGACGAAGAATTGCACAAATCGGGAAGGCATTTGAATTGAATGTTATAGGAACCAGAATGAAATCAAATGAACCGGTTGAGTATGTTGACAAGGTTTACAGCCCAGAAGGATTATATGAGATTCTTGAACAGTCGGATTTCCTTGTCGTGGCACTCCCAATTACGCCCGCAACAGACAGGATGCTCGGTGAAAAGGAATTTAACGCAATGAAGGACGGCATATTCATAATAAATATTTCAAGAGGGCAGATTATTAAAGAGGATGTATTAATAAAACACCTGAAAACCGGAAAGGTAATGGCAGCAGGTTTGGATGTAATTGAAAAAGAACCGGTTACTCCCGATACTGAACTTTATACACTTCCCAATGTAATTATTACCCCGCATATTGCAGGATACCACGAAAAATATTGGGAACGCCTATATGAACATTTGAAAATAAACCTTAGACGCTACCTTGACAGGAAACCTCTTCTCCATATAATTGATAAGCAAACACGGTATTAACAATATCTGGTTTTCCTCTCTATTTATTCAATTTGCGCGAGGCCGGCTTTCTCTTCCAGTCTTCTGATTCTGTTAAGCATATCCACTTTCCTTTCAAATAAAATGCGTGATCTTTTTATCATATAATAAGGGAACATAAAGAACCAGAGAATAAGAACACAGAACTAGGGTGCCGGCCTCTGTCATCTGTCGGGGAAATAGTTGTTCCATGTTCTTTTTTTTATTTATCTTGACCTGATTAATTGTGTATGGTATAATGGATTAAATTATTTGCGAACGGACTTGTAATAGGCAAGGGGTTTGTGTAAATGAAGAAAAAGAAAGTAAGAATATTAATCCCAATAAGAGCATTAATGGATCCTGTTTATATACTCATGGGCATGGATACTAATGTTGAAGGAGAATAGAAATAATAGAATTATTTATTATCAATTAGCTTTTTGGATATAAAATCCGGGTCCTGGAGTAAATAAAGAAAAAAGAAAAGACAAGTTATAGACTAAAAGTAGTATATATTTGTCTTAAATATAGGGGAGACTACTCTTTGCTTTTTGGAATATAAAACCATATTTAATTTTCAGTGAGTATTAAATGATTTAAAATTAACTGTTAACACGTACCTATGTTTAATGAAAAGAATTGTTATTTTTAGCTTGACAATTTCTTGGAAATCATATATAATGTATATGAATAATAATATTATAAGCATTATTATCGCTTATATAAAATGAAAGGCTGAGATGAAAAGAACGGTGTTATCTGAGAAAGAAGGAAAATTATTGAGTGAATTGATGGCTAAGTTTGGTGAGATAGTAACGTTTGAAGAGATTTTTTCTTTATTAAAGGAAACGCAAACCAGGCAGGTAACAAGGAATTTAGTCCATAAATTACAAAATAATGGTTGGCTGATCAGGATAAAGAAGGGTGTCTACTTTATTTCTGAATTGAATACTTTAGGATATTTGGCATTAAATCCCTATAAAACAGCACAAATAATATCGAAAGATTCCTATGTATCTTTTGAAAATGCATTGCAGTATCATAAAATGTTTAACCAGTTATTAAAGTCCTTTAGTTCAGTATCATTGAAACAATATAGAGATAAAACAATAGACAATACAACTTTCATATTTAAAAAAACTAAACCTGACAAATTTTACGGCTGGCAAGAAGAGAAGGTTGATAATTACTCTGTTAAGATTGCCACGCCAGAAAAAGCAATGATTGATATTTTATATTTTAACAGGAATCTTTATTCAATAGATTTAGTAATAGAGATATTCAAAGAATACCTTGATGAAATAAATTTAAAAAGACTGGTTGATTTTTCTGAAAGAAATAATTTTGTTATTGTAAGAATATTTGGTTTTCTTTTGGATTTGATTGATGAGAAATCGGATGATTTTTATAGAATAATTAAAGACCGGGATGACATAAGCCGGATGACCTCGGCTGCGGATCTATTCAGCAGTAAGTGGAGGTTATATTATAATAAAGAACTAAAAAGGTACGAAGGTTAGCATGATTGAAATAATTCCCCGTCGCCAATTTGAACAGCTGAATAAACAGCATTTAAATTATCATCTTGCAGATGCGGAGAAGGATTACATGCTGTGCATTGTAATGATGTTAGTTTCACAATCTGTTTTACATAATAAACTGATTTTCAAAGGCGGAACTGCAATTCATCATTGCTATCTTCCCGGTTTAAGGTTTTCAGAAGATGTTGATTTTACCGCAGTTGACAGAAACATTTCACTTGAAGAAGTGAAAGCAGTTTTAGAATCAGAAAATCTTTTTGAAGTTAAGAAGGAATATGTATCCGGTGCAACGATAAAGATTGAGCGTTTAAAATATTTCGGACCCTTGGTCCAGCCGAACTCGTTGAAATTTGAAATTGATTTTGTTCAGAACGTTCTTTTAAAACCGAATGAATTGATTTATAATAATATTTAGGGATTTGATTTCAAGGTTCATGTAATGGATGTGCTTGAGATTTGCGCAGAGAAATTAAGAACTGTTTCGGACCGTGCGCGTTATCGTGATTTTTATGATCTTTTTATATTTTTGAAAAAGTATGATTTTGATGAAGAAGAAATAATCGAAATAGTAAAGAAAAAAGAGCTCCGTAAACCAATAAAAAGGGATTTGATCTTTTATAATTGGAAGATTGCGAGACAGCAGCAGGATAAGGTAACTGCAGAGATATATGTTAAGGAAGAAATTTCCAATGAATCAATCGAGCAGATGATCACTGGATTCAGGTTTACAGAGATAAAAAAATAGAGAACAGGATGCCGGCCTTTGTGTTAGTTAGTGGAAATCGGATAACTCAGTAAGTGTAATCTCATGAACCACGTAGTGGTTGTCCGGAAACTTTATGTAATGTAATCGCGAGGAGTGAAACGACGTGGAGATCTGAGATTGCTTCGCCTAGGTCCTTCGCTTCGCTCTGGACAAGCAACGCAATGACTAATGACGTGATTGGTGAACAGTGAACTGTGATTCGAAATACAAAAATACTTTTAACCGCGGACCACGCTGCTTTGTTGATATTTGCTTATTTTAATATGCTGAACCAAAATGCTTCGCATTGAAAATTTAAGATTTAACAATTGAAAATTTAAAATTGTGAAGATAGTTCTTTGAGCATTTGATACCCTGAACCAATAAGCGAATGATACTTGGGTAGCAAGAGAATGTAATTATTCACCGCTGAGGACGCAGAGAAGATTAAATATTTTCAAAAATAAAAGATAATGTTTTTGATAAAGAATCGGTTATTCAATCAGTAAAAAATATATTAATAAAATTGCTTGTTATACAACTTAAGCATCTCTTATTTTTGAGATATATTATCCATTAATTCCTGAATGCAAATCATTCACCCTGTTTATAAATAATCCTTTTAATCCTTATAATCCCTCATATGCTATACTAAAAGTATAAAAAGGAAAAAAAGGGTTGAAAACCCGAAAAAGATGGTGTATAATGTAAATCGAAAACCAACCATAATTTTGGCCGGAGAGAGGGCC
>JAQVHJ010000073.1 GCA_028696285.1 bacterium | reverse complement strand
AAGGAAAAAATCAAAATAAATGACGAATCTCTACATCTCATAGCAGAGAAGTCAGAAGGAAGTATGCGTGATGCGGAAGTGCTTCTTGACCAGTTAGTGTCATCTTCTGAGAAGGAGATCACCCCGGAAAATATCCGACAGCTTTTTGGAATGGTTGATTATATGGTCTTGTATGATTTCCTGAAAACTTTTCTTAACCGCGATTTAAACAGGGGATTAGCAATAATAAATGATATTTTTGTCAGCGGGAATGATATAGCTATTTTCCTGGAAGACTTACTTTTAAAAATAAGAAATATAATTTTGTTTAAAGTGAACCCTGATTCTGAAAGCAGGATATATGTAACCGAAAGAGAGAAGGTTGTGATAAATGAACTGGCCTCCAAGATGGATATTTCATTCCTTTCAGCAATCTCTCAGAAATTTTTGTATCTGATTAACAGTACAAAATATTCATCTAACCCGAGAGTTCTTTTCGAACTTAATTATGTTCAAATGCTTAACATACAGCCTCATATTTCCCTTGAAGAAATAATGAAGAAGCTTGAGGCGTTATCGGGGAAGGGAATAATTATTGAAGATTCAGAAGAAGATCATTCTGATTATGAAACTGAGAAAATATCAGAAAAACCTGTTACAGAAAATTCTGATAATGATTCAAGTTCTGAACCTGAAGATTATGCAGATAATGATACAAGTGAAGATTCAGAAGAACAGACAGAAACCCTTCCGTTTTCTGAAAAACCGGATAACAGCAAATCTTCAGAAAAAGAAAAAGCAGAAGAAAAGTCCGATTTAGATTGGAAGGGTTTTATGAAGTTCATCGAGGACAGCAACATTAGTGTTTCTATGTATTTGAAGGGGAGTTTTGTTTATCAGGATACTCCGCAAATGACAACGATTGCTTTTTCCCAGCGTGATAAATTCAAGAGAGAGTATCTTGACCGCCTTGAAAAGAAGAAGCTGGTTGAGGAATTATTTGAGAAATATTTTAAAGTAAAGAAAGATATCAAGTTCATAGTCAAGGGTGAGACAGTTGTAATCGAGGATCAGAAGGAGAAGTTAGAGATTGATAAAAAGGAGATCGAGAATGAGATCGAAGCAAAGGAACCAATTGTAAAAACGACTATTGAGATGCTTCAGGGAACAATAAAGGATATAAAGATAAAGTAAAAAAGGAGAAAATATTATGTCCAAACAAGCGAACATGCTGAAAAAGATGCAGGAATCATTTGCTAAAATGCAGGCTGAGCTTGAACAGAAAACCGTTGAAGGCACAGCAGGCGGTGGTATGGTTACTGTTACAGTGAATGGCCACATGAAGGTAATGAAGATCAACATAAATCCTGATATTATTAAGGATGGCGATAAAGAGATTCTCGAGGACATGATAATTGCCGCAGTAAATAACGGGATGGAAAAAGCCCAGCAGCTGATGCAGACAGAGATGAGTAAGATAACCGGCGGTTTGCCGATACCAAATATGTTTTAAGAAAATATGAGCAAGAAAAGATATTCTTCTTCAAAGATTA
The DNA here is from genome assembly GCA_028696285.1 of bacterium. GTDB lineage: Bacteria > AUK180 > AUK180 > JAQVHJ01 > JAQVHJ01 > JAQVHJ01. Next base: position 7,121 of record JAQVHJ010000073.1, on the reverse strand, counting down.
TTGAAATGCTGACAGAGATATTTGAGCGGTTCCCTGGAATAGGTAAGAAAACTGCGAACCGTTTTGCATATCATCTTATTCAGAAAGATGTAAAGACAATGGAAAAGTTCATTGAAATTTTCGAGCTTATAAAAGATAATATAAAAGAATGTTCGCTTTGCCATAATATTTCAGAAACAAATCCATGTCATATTTGTTCTGATAAACATAGAGACGGTTCAATAATCTGTGTTGTTGAGACGATTAAAGATATAAACAGTATAGAACGTTCAGGCAAGTTCCGTGGCAGATTCCATGTTTTAAAAGGGGTTATTTCCCCCATTATGGGGATTCATCCGAAGGATTTGACCATAGCAGACCTTACTGCAAGAGTTAAGAAAAACCCTGAGATAAAGGAAATTATCATAGCCACCAGCCCTACAACTGAAGGTGAGGTTACCGCGAACTACATTAAGAAGGTATTTTCAGGGTCTGAAATTAAATTGACCAGAATCGCTTATGGAGTACCGGTCGGGAGCGAACTGGAAAATATTGATGAAGTAACTTTATTCAAAGCTTTTGAAGGAAGAAAGGAATTTTGAAAAAGATAAGGTATTTCTGGAGATTTGAAGGTATTCTGCTTTTAACGATACTATTCTCCCTTTCTCTGTCAATAGTTATTTATATATCATTCCAGAAAAAGTCCTTTAACAGTTATGTTAATGAGCAGATTGACAGCGCATCAACCAGAATAATTGAAAAATTGAAAAATATTGAAGTAATGTACCATGACCCTGAAAATTTGAATCTCTGTGTTGAAGAAGAGATAAAGTATCTCAATAAATTGGGAATCCCGCTCTCGTATGTTATTTTCAGGAATGAAGAACCCGTTTCAACAAATCTTAATTTTGAGATTAAGCAATTTCCAACTTCAGATAAAACAGTAAACAATCTGAAAAACGTCAGGTTACTAAACAAAAATTATCTATACAAGGAATTTGTAATCTCTCCTCATACCGAAGTTGCGTGGAAGGTCGTGATTCTTTATCCTGAGTATAAATTCATTAATGAAATCCAGACGGGGATTACATATATAATTCTTTCCCAGATACTCCTGATTTTATTCGGGACTATTTGGGTTCTTTTAATCTCAAATTCACTTGAGAATACAATTAAGGATATTACGCAGCTTCTTCAAACTTCAAAGGAGAATTTTACAATAGATAAAGATGTTTATTTTAACACGAGCCCTGAATTTTCCAGTTTAATCGATACATTTGAACAGATTTCAAGAAGTTATATTGAAGGCAATGAAACGCGGAAGGCGAAGGAGAAGCTGGAACAGGAACTTCAGATCGCGCATCAGATTCAGGATGCATTCCTTACAAAATCAATACCCGAATTCAGGGATTGCGAGATAGTCGCTTATTATGACTTTGCAAAAGAGATCGGGGGGGATTATTATGATGTTCTGCATGTAGATGATGAAAAAGTAGCGATTGCGATTGCGGATGTTTCAGGAAAAGGAGTTCCCGGTTCATTGATTATGGTTATGATTAGAAGTATTTTAAGAGCAGAAGCTTTCGGGAAAGAATCCCCTCTCACGTTAATTAAGAAATTGAATTACCTTTTAATGAAGGATTTGAGGCCAGGGAAATTTGTAACCATGATATATTCAATTCTGGACTTGAGAACACATACTTTGAAATTAGTGAATGCCGGGCACCTTCCCCTGATTGTATGGAGGGATAAGACTAAAACAATTGAGCAATTCAATCCCGAAGGAATCGGTCTTGGATTGACTAACGGAAAAGTCTTCTATAACAACCTTCAGGAAGGAACATTGAAATTAAATTATAATGATATTGTAGTTTTCTTTACAGACGGAATCTCTGAAGCTATGAATTCAGAAAAAGAGCAATACAGTGAAGAGAGGTTCATTAATGCAATTAAGAATACGCCGAAGTTCGATATATATGAATTTAAAAAACTGTTGCTTGAAGATATCTATAACTTTATCGGGGATCAGCCTCTCTCTGATGATTTAACAATGGTAATCTTAAAAATGAAGTAGAGTTATGCGCAATCTTGTTTTACTGATAATAATTTTCGGAGTTATTTTATTAAACGGATGTGTTCCCGATTCTGAGATTATTGACGAGACCTACGTTTTTAAATATGATGTTAAGGCGGAGAATCTTCAGGGTATTAACAACATATATACACAGGAAGAAGATGGATTTATATGGTTTACTACCGAAACACAGGGATTCCTTTCATACAACCTGAAAACCAGGCAATGGGAATATTATGATCTGAAGAAAGGATTATTATCCATGAATATTTTTTCTTTCAATGTCGGAGAAAAAGAAGTTTGGATAGGAACTGATGTCGGTTTGATGAGGTTGGAAACCGGTAAATCAAAACCCGAGAATTATTTCGGATCAACCAATAACCTTCTATCTCAAAAAATAAATGCTATTTGCGCAGATAAGGATATCGTCTGGATAGGAACTCCAAAGGGTACTACCGCATGGATCAAAAATCCTGATATTATGCTGACGGTATCTCAGGTCTCCACTGCGATTGATAAAGATTGGATCAAGTTTAAAAAGGCTGATGGTTTAGTCTCAAATAATATCCTGAAAATTAAATCGACAGAAAAGAGAATTTACTTCGGAACAAACGCAGGATTAACTACATATAATAAAAATTACCAGGAATTCAAGTCATATACAAAAGAGTCCGGGCATCTCCCGAATAATTTCATTACAGATATTTTAATTGATGATTCCTATGCATGGATTTCTACCCTGGAAGGGGTTGCAAGGTTCCATACCGGTTTTGAAAACTGGGAGCAATTTAATGTTAATAACGGCTTACCTTCAAATATAATTATTAAAATGGAAACATCTCCCAAAGCGCTCTACCTCCTTACGCAGGATGGTCTGGGTAAGTTTGAAAAGAACCTGAATCTATGGAGAACAGTTCTCACAAAACCCTTCATTCTAAACGGAGATTTCACTACACTCGCTGTACGGAATAATGAAGTTTATGTCGGCACATCCCTGGGAATCTATTACTCGAATAATGCAGGATTCAGCTTTAAAAGACTCGTCATTGACGGGCAAACAGTAAATAACCACATCTATTCAATCAAAACTGATTCAACAGGAGTCTGGTATTCTTCTGATAAAGGAACATTCCACTTTGTTAGGGTAGAATAACAGGATAATCCTTAATTAAAAAAAATAAAATTAATATCATTGTAAAAAAGTACTGGGATTATTTTTATATATCTCTGTGTAAAAAATAATAAAGAAACAGGGATGTTTCAGGATTTATTAAAGAAGGCCGAATTCGAATAAAAAGAAAAGTGGTCCTAATCTGTAATTATAAAATTGCCGAAATAATTGAAGTTGCAATTACTTAAATTTCTTTTTCTTCGAAGTAAAGAGAGACTTCATTTCTGCCTAAAACGATCGTATCTCTTTCTTTCAATGTTGCCTGAGTAATTCTCCGGCCATTGATAAAAACACCGTTTACGCTGTTATCGATGATAACGAAGTGAGCACCTTCTCTATGGATTTTGAAGTGTTTTCTGGAGACTAATTTATTTTGAGGATAAATTTCATATCGTCCAAGAACAATCTCGTCTTTGTCAATAATAACATCCTTTCCGCGATAAGGTCCGTTTTCTATTGTTAAAATTCCTATCTTCTTTTTCTGCAGTTCGGGAAATTTATCTTTTATATCTGCTAAACGGTAATACATTGAATTATATTGATCTCTCAATTCATCTTTTAATAATCTTGATATCTCAAATGATTCCAAAGTACGGTGAAAAGAATATGATATTCTTGGAGCAAGGAGTGATTCAAGTTTACCATTGTTTATGTATATAAACTGGTTCTCCTTAATTTCTGATGTCAAACTAACAGGGAAATTGAACTGCTTACTGATAGTATTATTAAGAATCTCACTGTTGGTGTTGGAAATGAAGATATGATTGAAACTGCTCCATTCCAAAGAAGGTATGTTCTTGAAGGTATTTGAACTTATTATTAAACGAATGTTTTTTATCTTTAAATCATCGATTATACTGAAGGCCTTATAAAATTCTTTAAAGAAAAGAACCTCATCCAGTACATTCAAGAATACGGATATCTTCTTTTCAGGATTTTCAATCGCATAAATAAACAATTGATGAAAGGCCTTCATTACAAAGAAATTTTTATAAAACACATCTTCCAAGTGGTTTAATGAAAAAATAAAGACTTGTTTCTTTTTCGGATACACAGAAAATATCTGCTTGAAATCTAAAGGTATTCCTTCAAATAAAGATGGGGCGGAATCCTGGATAAATTTCAGAAACATATCAATTATTTTTAATTTAATATCCTTCGATCCCGGGAATTTATCGATATTTTCCTTTAGTTCATTAAGAAATGCCTTCGCTTTCGGATAATCAGATACCTGCAGTTTAAATTTTCTCATGAATTCAAAGACCAATTTAATGAAATTGGTTTCTTCTTCATACTTTGAAATGGAATCATCGTTAAAAAGCCATGAAACCAGAGAAAAGATTATTGATTTTGCGAAGTGCTTTACTTTTGTAAAATCAACATCTAAAATATTATTTGAAATATTTATTCCGTTATCAGAATTTGGTGTAAGAACAACAAAAGATAATTCATGAAGATAATCTTCAAGTGTATCTTTATCTATTCCGAACATCTGCATGGATTCTTTGAATCTTGAAGACATCTCAATTGCCTGCAGATCTAAAAGATCTTCATTACTGTCGAGAAGAATCCACTTTGCGAATTCTTCAGGTTCCAACTTCGGGAAAATCAAACCATAACTTGAGAGGATGCCCCTATTGTCAAAGCAAATAATAGTTTCATTCTGCTTGGAAAGTTCTTCCATGAGAACTTTAGTTAATTTTCCGTTGTTCTCGTAAGCATCTCCTAATACTAAAACCAGTTGTCCGAAATTATCCGGGGAAATCTTAAGGTCGGGAAGATTTTTGGAAATCTTTGTTTCCGCGTTTTTTAACACTTTCCCGAGGAGGATATCATTCGACATTATTTTCCCTTTTTCATAATTAATATTACATATTATACCAAATTTTTGAAAATTGTCAAGTAATTTTTTATTTTTAGGGTAGTTTTTTTACTTGACATCAAAAAAAGAATGAGTTATACTTTAGTTTTAAAGGAGAATGAGATGAATTTAGAAAAGTTTTGGTTAAGTTCGAGTAAATACTCTGCATTTAAAATGTGCCGGTTAAAATTTAAAAATATGTATTTAACAGGGAAAAAGGGTGAATTTACGGGTGATAGCTCAACATACAGCCTTAATAAATTCCTTTTAAGCAGCTATCTTGAGTATCATCAGAAGAACCACGGTTTATTTTTTAAAGCACCCAATTTCATTAAAGGCCTTACAAACCGGCTGGCTGACAACAATCTCAATAAAGACGAATTTGAATCTGCCAAGAGTTTAATCGAGGGGTATATAACAGAAATGGAAGGCAGGAGTTTAAAATTATTAGAAGCGAATAAGACACTGTTTTACAACGATAAAGAAATAAAGATAGTAGTCAAGCTGGACATGTATATAGAGTCTAAGACCGGGAAAAAGTCAGTCGTTATTTTCAAAACGACAAATAATTATGATATTCCTGAGAATCTTTACTATGATTTTGAGCCACAACTAATAAAGTTTGTTGTAGAAGATAATCCCGAGATTAAACCGGATTACCTTGAAATTTTCTATTTAAAGTTTAATCAATTTATCAAGCTTGATTTTAATAAGATAGATTCTTCTAAAGTAAAAGAAGTGATTTTAGACATGTATTCTGAGATAGATAAGGAATACTTGAACCCGACTGCAGGGCCATATTGTGACTGGTGCGATTATCAAACGGACTGTCCTGAGTGGAAGGATGATAAGTATCCTGAAATACCGTTTAAGTACAGAAAGGATAAAACCAGGTACAGTTTTTCCCGGCTTTCAACTTATCTTCAATGCCCTTTCAAATACAAGAAACTTTACCTTGATAAGGTTCCGCAATTACCCCAGGGTTTTTTCAGTATTGGTACTACAATCCACGCCGTAATGGAAAGTATATATTCAAAACCGCAAGCGCCGGATTTGGAGAATTTGAACAGGTTATATGATAAATTCTGGGTACCGCTCGGGTATTCATCGCCTGAAGAGATGAAGGAGTATTATGATTCAGGGAAACAATGGCTCGAATTATATTATAATAATTTTATCAGGAATCAGGAATGGGTGAAAGCAATTGCAGTTGAAAAATATTTTGAGATTCCTATCGGTAATTATTTTACAATAGGGTTTATAGATAGAATTCATCCGCATAAAGACGGCACGGTCGAAGTGATGGACTATAAAACAAATCCGGAAATGAAAACAACGGAAGAGGTTTCGAAGGACCTTCAACTTACTCTATATCAATATGTCCTTGAAAAATTGGGATATAAAGTTTCAGGATTATCGCTTCTATTCATGCGGTTTGGTGAGAAAGTCTCAGTATTGAAGAATAAAGATGATTTGAAAACATTTGAAGAATTTTTCATTGAATCAGTTCAGAAAGCTGAATCGGAAAAGGAATATAAGCCGAAAATAAACGAATATTGCAAGAATTGTCAGTTCAAGCCTGAATGCCCTTTGTTTGGGAAAGAACCGGAACAATTAAAACTGGTATAAACCAAGCGGGGGGTGATGATTTCTAAAGAATTTCAAAAAGAACTTAAAGACCTGATTGCTTCTGATGATATTTATAAAATAAACGATAAAATTTCAAAAATTGAAGTCTCCGATAAAAAGTTATTTATAGAAATAATTAAATTTATCATTAATACCCTTACCGACAATTTAAAGGTAGAAGATAATGAATTAATTGATATATGGAGAAATTTAAAAAAACATTACTGGCTGTTAATGGAAAAACTGGGTAGAGATCCCGGTATATCCGTTGCAGTTTTCGATTATTTCATTAACATAAATAAAAAGATGAATTCACCGATTTTGGTTTCAAATGAATTTTTAGAATCTCTTCGAAATTCCGCGTATCATGATGAACTGACCCTGACATACAATAAAAACATGTTGAA
>JAQVHJ010000072.1 GCA_028696285.1 bacterium | reverse complement strand
CTGCCTTTTTATTTTTTCAGCATCGATATCGTCCAGTTCCTTCTCCTGCGGGATTGTCTCTTCATACGGTTTTTCCGAACGTTTCGGGTTATAATAACCGTCATTAAGAATATCCTTCGGAACCTCTCCGTCCATATCTGACCCGACCGGGATATTCATGATCGAAAGGATTAACGGGGCAATATCAAGGATGGAAAGAGTTACTTGTTTTTCCATCTTCTTAAACGCCGGTCCGTATCCGCCGAAGAATCCTTCGATGTGATGCATTCCCAGTCTCAGGTTTGTCACGAGAAAATCCTTGATTAAATATTCTTTTCCCTGATATGTAAAGTGATAATGATGCATTTTCGGGGACCGGACAATCTCTGAGTGATGCTGAATCTCGAGGTGATCTTCAAACTTCCGGATCAAGGGGAAGAGGTCAAATCCGTTTTCCTTAACCTTAAGAGATTTTATCATCTGTTCAACTTCATCAATCATGTTCCCGGGCAGTTTCAAGGAAATGAATCCGTGAGCAAATGTCGGTTTTGCTTCCTTCTTAATCCCGAGCAGTTTCACTATCTTTGATTCGGAGATCCTGTGCTTCTCCTGGTATTCCAGGGGAGCCGGTCTCGCTCCGTGGTCAGAGACAAATATGAAGTTGGTATTTCCGGATGTTGCTTCTTCAATACGTTTTAACTGTTTATCAAACTCGATATAATATCTCGGTATCAAATCAGCCAGTTCCGGGTCCGGCTTAGACTGTATATTCGGGAACCACTCCGGCTTGAAATGATGCATGTATAAATGCTGAAATGCGTCTGTGCCGTAATATGCAACCGACGCAAACTGCGGATTGAATTTCTGAATCAGATGCGTGAAAATATCAGTCTTAATAAACAGCTCAACAAAATGCTTATTATACCGCTTCTTCTTTAATGTTGGATTATTCCGTATGAATTTGATAGTTGATTTTTCCAGGCCGTATTTTACGTATTTTCTCAAAGTGAACGGGCGGATATGTTCCCAGTGCTGAACAAAATGGTATTCAGGGGGATAGGTCGATTTATCTTTCCTGATCCAGTTCGGGATTGTAAAGTTATATGTTTTTTCGGGAGGTGATGTGAGGAATAACCCAAATGTTCCGACACTTGTATTATGGTGGTGAAGAATCTCCCAAACGCGCCTTGCCTTCAATTCCGATTTATTACTGTAGAACCCGAGGATATTATGTTTCTCCCTCCGCTTCCCCGTAAATATTGAAGTCCAGACAATCGGAGAGATAGGCGGCCTCTCTGAGATTAATTTACCGTAAGAACCTTCAAGACACATCCTCTTAAGATTCGGCATTTTATCTTCTTCAAAAAGCGGTTCAATAAATTTCAGTGTAGCGCCGTCAAGTCCGATCAGGAGAATCTTCGGATCTGCTTTTGGAAATTCAGGCTTCTTTGGAAAAATCAGATCAAATAATTCGCTCATAAATTTTCTCCAATGATTCAAGATGTTTATTCAAATCTATTTCATTCAAGAATTCAGGTTTGTAATTCCGGTTTATTTTACCTTCAAGATAATCATTAATCTTCTCTGCAAGATCTATTGCATCTTCATTTTTAAAGGTAACTCCCATCCCAGTTGCCATGGCCAGCTCCTTCATTCCCCCGATATCTGATGTGATGAACGGGGTCTTTGATAAATATGACTCATAAATAATAATCGGCGAGTTCTCATACCAGCGTGAAGGGATAACTAAAAGGTCAAGTGAACTTAAAACACCCGGGACTTCTTTATTATCAACAGGCCCGTGAAAATACATATTACTGCTTTCTTCTGTCCTCGCGTATTTTTTGAAGTAACTGTCATCACCCCCGTTATACCCGTAAAGATGCAGCTCTATATTCTCATGAGTTTTCCGGAGATTTTTAAATGCGTTTATAAGGAGCTCGGGACCTTTATGCTTCATAAATGAACCGATAAAGCCAATCTTTAAATTATCCTTTTTCTGTTTGGGTTTTTCCTTGAATCGCTCAGTATCAATTCCGTACCGTAAGAGAATCAGATTAGGATTGGTTACCCCGTTCTTCCTGTACATTTCTATCAGGAAATTAGAAGGGGAGATTAGTAATTTTGATTTATTAAGTATACCTAACAGGTATTTATTCCGATTTAATATTTCTTTAATCCCGATTGCGTTTAAAATATTTGCAGTAAGGACAAGGTTATATCTCAATTTAATGCAGTTCATGCAGTCACCTGCATTGTTTGTATCGCAAAGTTTCCCGTCTGCGCGCATTAACTGGATGAGAGGGCAGATGAACCAGAAATCATTAAGCGTTATTAAATGTGGTATATTCAGTTTTTTCAGGAAACCTGATGATAACTTGATTAAATGCTGAACATGAATTATATCAGGGTTAACCCGATTGATTATCCCTGAAATTTTCTCGTCGATCTTCCGGTCGAGATAGGATCTCCTGAACCGGTTGAGTGGATTGAAGCGCCCCACGGTTTTTCCTATCTTGTAAATTTCTAATCCGTCTTCAAAAACAGGTTCAACGGAAGAAACCGTCTCTTCCGTAAAAGCAATTACTGAAACTTGATGTCCCCTGTCCTTCAATCCGGCACTGATTGTCTTGGAATATATTTCAGTTCCACCCTTCTTTTCAGGAGGGAACCCGTTCGTGATTATTAATATCTTCATTTGTTTAGAGTCTTTAAAATTTGAGAATAATAACCTTCTATCTCTTCTGCATTATCACGGATATCCTTGACCTTCGGAAATTCCCGGGTCAGGTCATTGAGGTTAATCTCCCTGTTAATTATTTTCATGAGAATTTTTTTCAATGCCCCGGGATCGTTAACATTAAAAAGGAGTCCATTCTTACCATCAATGATATGTTCCGCCATTCCCCCTATATTAGAAGCTATGACCGGTATCCCGAATATGAATGCTTCATTGATCGTTAACGGGGCATTCTCATACCAGATACTGGGAATGACAAGGGCATTGAACCGGGAAAGGATATTTCCAATCTCCGGGTTCTCGTATCGTCCTTTAAATGAAATACTCGGATTTTTAATCAGACTTTTGAGATATGCAGTATATTTCGGAAGGGTTTTTTGACAGCCCCAGATTTCAAGCGATGCATTCTCCGGGGGGATTGAGTTGAATGCTTTAATCAGGACATCAAGACCTTTCTGAGGAAGGATCGAACCGATAAATCCGAAACTCAGTTTCGTATCCTTTTTCACACCAGCTTTTGAGACATCTTTATAATGAGTCAATTCATGACCGTTCGGGGAGTAGATTATCTTATCAGGTGCAACTCCCCATTTAATATATTGTTCCCGGAGAAATTTTGACGGGGAGATAATTAAATCGGGTTTCTGAAGGTTCTTCCGGAATAATGATTCACGCTTAATCAGGTTATAATAGAAGTATGGGAGCATCGGAATGGAAATGAAATCCTTCTTTATACAGTTCAAACACTCCTTTAATTTTCTCTTTGGAGTACATAGTTTCCCCGAACTTTTAAGAAGGAGGTTATTCCAGCACATGTACCAGAAGTCGTGTATAGTCATTACAATCGGGATCCCGCGCTTCTTCGCAAGAGAAATGAAGTTAATGGAAAGATTATACAAATGCTGAATGTGAATAATGTCCGGTTTAAGGTCATCGAGAATTTTCTCAAAAAGCCAGTTAAGAAAATGATCCTCGTAAATCTTCATGTATTTTTTTAACTGTCTTTTCTGGAATTTTCTCTGCTGCCGGAATACGCGGATAAGCGGTATTTCGTTATAGAACGTCTTTTCCATTGCAGAATCTACAAATGGATACCCGTCTTCAAATGTAAGGATGGAAACTTTATTCCCCCTGTTTATCAGTTCCTTCGAGAGATAATATGTATATAATTCAGTCCCGGCCTGGTGATCAGGGAGAAAATAATGAACTATCTGGAGAATATTTAGGTGTTTGCTTTCATTCATTTTTAATAATTTTATGGTAGGTACTTAATGTTAATTCGCTGTCCTTGTCCTGGTCCTTATATAGTGAAACGGAAAATTTCCCGATTTTCGGATGAAAGATATGGTAGTCAGGTTTATTCTTATACTGCATGATACCGAAGGAAACGAGGAATTGGCCGTGCTTTCCAAGGGGTGAGTTGATCGCGATTTCCATCGTTCCGTCCTGTCTCGCCTCATCAAATTTAACGGTTAACACCTCTTCATAAACCTTCTTTTCCTTCGCATCTTTATTTTTCTTGCTGAATATTAAATATCTGAAATAGATCTTTTTCGTTTCCGGCGGGACCTTGTAGTCAAATATGATACGGACCTTTTCTTCCGGCGTGAACACTTCCTTCTCTTCTCCTGCTTCATTGTGGAAACGTATATTCTTAATTTCATAACCGGGTGTATTGAAAACAAACGACTTGAATCTTTTCCTTGCTAACTCCATTCGGTAAAGGTATTCGCCTATTGCAATCTTCGGCTCATCTTCAAGGATCTTCTCTCCCTTTTCCAGGAGCATTATCTTCGTGCACATGTCCCGGAGTATCCCGAGGTTATGCGAAACTACCATGATGGTTTTATTCCCTTCCCTGAACTTTTGAATGCGTTCATTGCATTTAACCTTGAAGTTTTCATCTCCAACCGCGAGGATCTCATCTATTAATAATATCTCGGGATCGAATGCAGTTGCTACGGCAAAACCTAACCTGACCTTCATCCCGGAAGAATAGAATTTTAAAGGGGTATCTATGAAATCTTCAACGTCTGCAAAATTAATGATATCCGATTCTTTATTTCTTGTTATTTGATTTTCGTAACCTAATAAATTGGCGTTTACGTAAATATTCTCTCTCCCAGATAATTCGGGCTTGAACCCTGCTCCGAGCTGAAGTAATGTAGATATTTTTCCTTTAGTTGTGAGTTTCCCTTCATCAACAGCCATTAACCCTGCAACGACTTTTAGGAGAGTGCTCTTTCCCGCGCCGTTAGGACCTATTACACCTAAGGTCTCCCCTTCATGAACATCAAAGTTAATATGGCGTAAAGCCCAGAATTTCTCCGTTTTTTGCCCCTTGAACAGATGGACAATCTTCTCCTTCATAGTGAAGTATTTGAATCTGGTCTTTGTAAATTTAATTCCTAAATCTTCAGCAATTATTTTTTTCATTTTAGATCAACTTAATAAATTTATCTCTTAATTTGTTAAACATAAAGTACCCTACTATACAGAAAACTAACCCGAAAATAAATGAATAGAGTAGATGCCCCCACATTGGCGGAAGAATTCCAAACTGAGGGTCAACCCCGGTTACCCATTTCAAGCTGACAACAATCGGGGTCATGGGATTTAACAGGTACAGTCTTTCAATCTCCGGGTCATTCATCTTGGTGACAAGACTGTATGAATAGATTACGGGTGTGAGAAAAAACCATGCCCTGAAAACGACATCAAGAATGATGGAAATATCCCGGACAAAAATGGTGATGGAACACAGGAATAGAGACAAACCAATTATAATGACCAGTTCAATCAGAATAAGCAGGGGGAAATACAGCATCATTAACTGGAAGGGGACCTGGTAAATAATGTAAAATATAAACAATGGTATCATTGAAATTAAAAGGTTTATTCCGTTTGAAAAGATTATAGAGAGGGGAAGGATTTCATAAGGGAATTTAATCTGGTTCATTAAAGTGAAATTTTTCAGGATTGATGACGCGGAACTGGAGATTGAATTTGTAAAGAATGACCAGGGGAGTAATCCCGTGAGAATTGCATAGGGCGGGGTCTTCCTTCCTAAAATCTTGTCAAATACAAAGTAATAAACCATCATTAAAAAGATCGGTTTCAGAACAGACCATAAAAAACCGAGGATTGAACCGTGATATTTCAGCTTCAGATTCTTGTTGGTCAGTATCTGAAGAAGATGTCTGTACCGGTAAATTTCTTTTATTGGATTATACATTCTCAAACCTGTTAAACCAAAGGTAAAGTTTTAATATGCAATTTTGGAAAAAATTATTAAACTTTCTATAGTAATTAAGCTGGCTTTTTCTGTATTCAGCCCTGCTTGTCTTTTTATTCTTTTCTGCTGACTTCCCGTGATAATGAAGTACATGTATTTTGGGATTGAATACCACGTTCTTTTTCAGGTATTTCACCTTTCTGCATAATTCAATATCTTCAAAATACATGAAGTATTCTTCATTGAATCCGCCTGTTTCTTCAAAGAGCTTCCGTGAAATCATCATGAATGACCCAGAGACCCAGTCAACTTCTACGGGTTCCGAAAGAAAGGCTGCGATTCTTTTCGTGAACAGGTCGTAATCACTGTCGCGGAGGTTCCAGAGTCTTTTCCATTTAAGTTCCCGGGAAAGAGTCGGGAAGTAACCGAATGAAATTTGAACACGCTGATCCGGGGAGAGATGCATGCATCCAAGAACACCCGGGGCATCTTCATTGAAATAGTCAAGAGCCATTTTCAGGGTATTGGGTCCCGCAACAATATCCGGATTGAGAAATAGAAGAATCTCCCCGGAAGAATATTTATATCCTAAATTAGCTGCTGCCGGAAAACCGGGATTATCCTCCTTCGGATAGAAGCGGAACCTTCCATTACCTTTATACTTCAATGAAAGCGCGTTAAATTCATTTTTCAAAGAACCGTTATCAATAACAATGACTTCTAAATCTTCCTGACTCGTTACAAGAGAGTCAAGACAATCGTTAAGCTCGGGATACGCCCGGAAATTAACGATTATTACGGATATCATTTACCCTCCTTAAAGAGGTCATCAAAAGCATCTTCACCCTGAGGCCCGCCCTTCGTGGAATACTTGATCAGGGTCCCTGTAATATTTCCAATCTTAATTGCACTTTTTATCTGAACAGGGATATGTCTTTCATCGTCAGTTACCCAAATATGAAGAGCCCCGGTAGCTTTGAATATCCCGCTCTCGTATTTTAAATCGGGCTCTATTATCAGGGTGTTGACCTTACCTAAAATTGTGTCAAGTTTCTCTTCGCCTACAACTTTTACGTTAAGTTTGTAATTCTTTGTTTTTGAATTGGAGAGAAGGGAAACTTCACTTCCTACCTTAAGATTCTGCGCCCTGACGAAATAGAATGACGCAAGAACATCCTTAACATTCTTCGGGATCGGGTACTCCTTATTTTTATAAATAAGAATTGACCTGTCAGGGTAAAATTCAATCTCACGGTCAGCTTTATGCTTACTCTCCCTCTGATGCTCAACAAAGCGTAATGTTGCAAATGAGTTCACATCAAAATAAGATTCATAATCATTCCGAACCTTATAAAAGAAGTCAAAAAACGGCGCGGATCGTGCCCTTGACTTGATATAGTAGCACTCTTGCCCGTTGTAGTTTGTCCGGGAAACAACCTCAAGAGTTCCGTACCCGGCCTTCATCCCCATGTAATTTAATGAGAAAACAAGGTATTCTCCTTCCTTGAACGCGTTATTCTGGATATTGGTCGGGTCGGAATATCCCATTTTCTCAAGCATCTTGTTGTCAATAGAACCGTATTCCGATTCAACAAGGAAAAACAGGTCTTCAAAATTCTCTTTAATATCCGTGATTCTCCAGCGCTGTCCCGCCCTGTTTAACGTGAATACATTATAACCGGTCTCACCATTCTTATCCTTGTACATGATTTTGACTTCGGAAACCTTGCCCCGGGTGTCTGTCTGGATATTCTTCGGATTGTAATCCCTTTTCCCGTCATCGAACATGTACTTCTTCATGTTGATTACCTTCTGCATCCATGCGCCCCAATCCTGACCCTGAGCGTAACTCTTGAAAAAGTCGTTGTCAAGAGTAAGCTTCGCAAGCTGCGGAAGATTCTCCTCTACTCCACGGAGAAATGCCTGAATAGTAAGACGGGGATGTGAACATAGCGCATAACTTAAACGATCCTTATATTCAATATTCCATTCTTCATTATTCTTCTCACCCCAGATATCAATAAGAAAATCAAGACCCTTTTTATAGTTCGTGTCATTTACCGAACCCATCAAAGCAAGGGCATAATAGTACTTGGTATCAAAATCACGGGGATGACTCTTGTATTCCTTTTCAAGAATAGGTAACGCCTCATCAAACTTCTGCTGGTTAATAAGGTTCTTACCCTCATCCAACCCAGCAAATACAACACTCGAAAAGAGAAGAAAAATTAACCCGAAAACGAAAAATGAAAATAATCTTCTAGCCATTTTACAGTCCTCCTTTAATTTTTTATTATAACATATTTTACATTTTAAGTCAATTATATTAATTAAGTAATAAAAAGCACCATCCATTTCAACATGTTAAAGAGCATATTCCATCTAATTTATATATACGCATTTTCCATGCCATTAAAAAACAGGGACGGTTCTTTCATTTTTAACAATATTATGTTTACTTCGCAGAGTTTCAGACAAGAGAAGAAGAATTTTTCACCATGAAGGGCATGAAGGGAATATTTTCAATTGAAAATTGAAGATTTTAGATTGAAAATTGAAATATAGCATTATGAAACAATGTGCAGATGTTTAGGGCGAACGATACTTAACAAGACATTGAATGTCAGAAGAATTTTTGACAGACTTACTATGTCAATCAAATTTTTGCGTTAGCAATTTTTTTTGATAATTGATTGTCAAATCCGTGTTTAATCATATCCGCTAAATGCCTATTCTCATCATAGCATGTTTTACTTTTCC
>JAQVHJ010000071.1 GCA_028696285.1 bacterium | reverse complement strand
GTGATTTGATAATTAAGGATTATATCCCGCCAACTCCAATAGCAGCAGATAACTTGATAGGACATTTTCTATTCGGGATAACTAATTCACAAACAAGTACAACTATCTGCAACGGTAAGATCTTAATGGAAGATTATAAATTGAAATTGAAACTGGATCCGGAAGAGATCTACCGGAAGAGCAACGAGTTAGCGAAGAATCTCTGGAAAAGAATATAAACGGTTAATGGTGAACGGTAAACGGTGAACGGTAAACGGTTGAGATTGCTTCGTTGGCTTGCAGCCGCCTCGCAATGACGAATAACGTAATTTGATTTGCAGATATTATTCTGTCATCGCGAGGGAATGCAGTGACCGCGGCGATCTCAATTTAAAAGAGAGATTGCTTCGCCTCCGCCTCGCAATGACAGCAGCAATCTGAGATTGCTTCGCCTACGGCTCGCAATGACGAATAAAGTTGTTGTGTATAAAGATTAATTTTATTAGGTCTTAAATTTTATATAAAACATTAAACAGGAGAAAGATGTACGGCAACCTTCTTCCTGAGATTATTGCTGATGGCTTTGAGAAAGGGAGGTTTTCCGGGAAAGAGAAGGGTACCGCAGTTTTTGCAGATATCGTTGGATTCACATCAATTACAGAGACACTGATTTCAAAAGGAACAGAAGGCGCGGAGATACTTTCCGAAATAATCAATAAAATTTTCTCCCCTGCAATAGATAAGGTGTATAATAAAAGAGGAAAAGTAATTTCATTTGCCGGTGATGCATTTACTGCTATATTCGATGATCCGGATAACGCTGTTTCAGCTGCCCTTGGGATTATTTCAAATATTAAAAAATTATCAATTAGAACAAAGTTCGGGAATTTCAGATTATCTGCCGGGATTGGAATTGCATTTGGAGATTACGAATGGCGGATAATTAAAACCGGTGACAGGCCTTTTTATTATTTTAAGGGAAACGCAATTGATTTGTCTGCAGATTTGGAGAATTATTCAAACCCCGGTGAAATTATAATCCACAAAAATATCCTTCCGATACTTAAAACAAGATTGAAAGATAATATAACAAAGAATGATTATTTCATTCTAAGAGAGAAGATAAAGAGAAAAGATAATCCGAGCAGATTTAAAGAAATTCAGAAGAAAACAATTACAGCATTTATTCCGAAGGAAATTTTAGATTTAAAAGATCGTGGTGAGTTCAGAAATGTTCAGACTGTTTTTATTTCATTTAAAGATGGAAGACACACCGATTCATTTCTCAAGGAAATAATGAAAACATCCCGTAAATTCGGGGGATATTTCCATAAAGTGATTTTTGGAGATAAGGGCAGTCATGTTTTAATAATCTTCGGAGCTCCGAAAGGGATTGAAAAACCTGAAGAACGCGCAGTAAAATTTTCTGAAAGCATCAATAAAACCTTCAAAGGAAGGTTAAATTTACAGTTCGGTATTACCTCCGGGGTAGTGTTTGCCGGATTCCTCGGGAATAAAGTTATCTCTGAATATTCAGTTCTCGGAGCAGAAATAAACCTTGCTTCAAGGATAATGCAGATTGCATCACCAGGAAAGATATTGACAGATGCTGCAATTTATAATTCATTGAAAAGTTCGGCAGAGTTTTCACAGTATGGAAAATTCCAGATAAAAGGTTTCCAAAAAAAAATACCTGTTTACGAATATTCACGATGGTCTTTGCAAAAGAAGGATTTTGAAAGAAGTAATTTTTTCGGAAGAGAGAAGGAACTTTCCCAGGCAAAGAATTATCTTAAAGAAACCGATAAGTTAAGAATATTATATATAGACGGCCCTGCAGGAATAGGGAAATCAACTTTTGCACAGAAAATAAAAGGAAGTCTTGGAGAAGATAAGTATATTTATCTGAAAATGGATTGTGAGGGTATTGTTAAGGAACCCTTGAATCCATTCAAGAATATGTTGAAAGAATATTTCAAACAGACAGAGGAAAATTCTGATTTAAAGAATAGAAAGAACTTCAATCTAATTTTCAATAACATGATAAGGAAATATTCCTTTAAAGATTCGATCCAGGAGAAAGATCTATTTTTCAAGATATTATCTGATTTAGCAGGACTTGATCTCAGGAATAATTTCTATGATAAATTAGATCCAAAAGCGAAGTTTGACAATCTCTTGCTTGCGCTTGAAATATTCTTTTCAATTCAATTAAAAATTAATCCTGTTCTTGTAGATATTGAAGATATCCATAATATTGATTTTGAATCTACAAGAGTACTGAAAATTCTTGCAAGAACTTTCCATGAGCAAAATATTAAATTTATCTGTTCATCCCGTACTTCGGATGATGGAAAGCCATTCAGATTGGAATTAGAGCAAGATTCTGTAAGTGTCAATTTAGGTGCGTTGGATACTGATTCCATATCAGAAATAATTCAGGGAATACTTGACTATCCTGTCTCACGTGATTTATTTAAAGAAATCACGCAAAGATCAGAAGGGAATCCATTTTTCATAGAGCAAATAACAAGGTACCTCAAAGAATCGGATAATATTATTCTTAAGGATGATGTATTTTATTCTAAAACAAAGACTTTTCGTATACCGCGCACAGTTCATTCTATCATCATTTCAAGGGTAGACAGATTGGAATCAGATTTGAAGGAGGTTGTGAAGACTGCTTCAGTTTTCGGGAAGGAGATATTAATACCTGTTTTGAAGAGAATTACTCAATCAAGAAATTTAGATTATTTCCTCAAGAAGGGTCTTGATGAATCTATCTGGGAAGTTCTTTCAGAGCTGGTATATATATTTAAACATGCATTGATTAGGGAAGCAGTATATGAGATGCAGTTAAAGAAAACCTTGCGCAAGTTGCATTTAATTGCAGCAGAAACGATAGAGGATGTTTACAGAAAAAAGATAGAAAGTAAATATGCAGAACTGGTTTATCATTATGAGAATGCGGGGAATCAGGAGAAAACAGTTTTTTATTTGAAAAGACTTGCTGAGCAGGAGAAACTGAATTTTCAGAATATTAAAGCAATTGAAGACTATACTAAATTGCTGGATTATAAATTAACACCAATAATAAGATGCGAAATATTAATTAATCTGGGACTTATTTATACTATGACGGGAGAGATAGGAAAAGCCGAGAAAAATTTAAAAAAAGCCATTGTACTATCAAAAGAAAATAAGCATCCATTACTACATTCCAGAGCGTTGAATAAATATACCGAGTTATTAATAGTCCAGGGAAAATATGTAAAAGTATTTAGATTTGCAGAACAATCACTAATATCCTCAAAAAATTCCGGCAGTTTTCAGGAACAAGGAGATGCTTTATTATATTTAGCTAATGCTTCAAGACGCTTAGGTGATTTAAATAGATTTCAACAGTATACAAATCAATTACTTGAACTGTCAAAGAAAACTAAATACCAATTAGGTCTTGCGAATGCTTTTGGAAATCTTGCTATATACTTCAAATATATGAACGAAAATAAAAAATCATTGAAATTTATGAAAGAAGCTGTTAAGATTTACAGACAAATAAAAAATCATCGAAATTTAATTGTAGCTTTAGGGAATCTTGGAATCATCTATAAATCATTAGAAAAATTTAAAGAAGCATTGAGATGTTTTCAGGAAAATATAAAGTTATGTACAAAGATCGGAGATTTAATTAATAGTTATTTTTCTTATTCAAATATGGGAGATTATTTTGCGGATAAATCATCATATGAAAAGGCATTTAATTATTATTCATGTGCCCGACAAATAGCAGAAAGGACGGGAAACAAGAGATTAATAGCAGAGGTATTAAATAATCTCAGCTGCATTAAAAATTCAATGATGGAATACAGAGAAGCAATTGATATGGCTTTAGTCAATATTAAATTGAATAAAGAGATAAAAAACGAAAGCGCTTTATGCTTTTCATTCGGTAATATTTGTGAAAATTATTTTTTTGCCGGAGATAGAAAGATGTCTAAATATTATTTGGATCTTCATAAAACTTATTGTCACAAACTACCTGAATTGGGTGATATATGCAGAAATTACTTTCTTTATTCTTTGCATGAAGTTGAAAAAGGAAATATAAACAAAGCAATTGAATATATTAATTCAGCTATTAACGAATGCATAATGATTAAATATTATAATCCGCTCTCACGGTATTATTACTCATTAGCGTTTCTTCAATTACAAAAAGGATTATTTAAAGAAGCCAATAAAAGTATTATTGAACTTAACCGTTATAAAAAGTATTCGTCTAATAAAGAGATATATTCTTTAACAAAGATTTTGAAGAATATTATATTTTACAGTCAGGGCAATAAGCAAACAATAAATGAATTAAAAAATAATTTTAAATCTTTTGAATCAATGAAAGAGAAAGCTTTTATTTTATACTGGATTTGGTGGATCAGGGGGGATTCAAGGTATCTAAAATATCCAGTTAAGAGTTATTCTCTATACTTTAATGAGTTTCCGGATCCCGGTTTTCAAAAGCAAATAAAATTATTTGAAAAAGAGTGTGAGAAAAAATGGAAAAGGTAGTAGGGTTAAATTATAAGGGTGATGCATATCAAGTATCATGTGAGTACAGGAAGAATAATGAACACCTTCTGTTCTGTATCCACGGCCTTGGATGCGGAAAGGATTCTTTTTCAGAGATATTCAAGTCAAATCTATTGAAAGAGTATTCGGTACTTGCTATTGATTCAATTGGGTACGGGAAAAGTTCAAGAGGAGAGAGTTTCTCATTTAAAATGGAGGACCAAGCTGAAATTTGCAGGTTAGTTCTTGACAAGTATGAACATTCGAAGATACATATCCTCGGGCACAGCATGGGCGGTGCAATAGGGTTATTGCTATATGACCTGATTCCTGAAAAGATTTCATCTTTTGTAAATATTGAAGGAAACCTTGTGCGTGAAGATTGTTCAATTTTAAGCAGACGTACAATTGCCGTATCTGAGAAGGAATTTATTGAAAGCTTTTTTCAAGCTATTCGGAAGCAATTTATATTATCTAAGGACCCAAGTTTCAAGTTATGGGCAGAATGGAGCGCATCAGCCGATCCCCGCGGTTTCTATAAAAGTTCCGAGTCATTAGTTTACTGGTCTGATAACGGGGAACTGCTGAAGAAATTTAAGAATATCCAGATCCCTAAAATCTACTTCTACGGCGAGAAAAATAAAGAAATGCTATTACTTAACCTGATCCCCGAGATCAAAAAAGTAATGATTGACAGAGCAGGCCACTTCATCTTCAATGACAATCCCGACCCATTCTGCAGGGAGTTGAGGGATTTTTTAAAATCAAAATAGGGACAAAATAGGGGACAGCCCATGCTATTTTTGCGATTATTATTTTAATTATTTTTAATATTTGCGATTACTTAAGTAAAACAATTTTTAATACAATAATCTTAAAAACCCATATTAGTGGCCTTACATATTGACATTTCAATATCATTTTTACAATATTAATAAAATATATTAAAGAAAAATATTGCTTTAGGGGGACACCCTTGCGATTATTATTTTAATTTAAACGTACATTCTATGCGAATAAACACTATTTGAGAACCTTATACTCACGATTATTTCGGTTAAATCTGATTTATGATTATTTAACAAGAAAAAATTGGTTTATACATAAATTATGATCTACAGAATCAATAACATATAGATATTTCATAAATAATGAAACATTGGAATTATATAAAGAATAATCGCAAAAATAGCATGGGCTGTCCCCTATCTTTGTCCCCTATTTTCACTTGACAAATTTAATAATCTGTTTTATAATTTAGATTATAAAAACAGGGGGTTTTGAAATGAGAAAAGACATTCTTTTCATTGGGGCAGCAATTCTGCTTGGTGTGTTACTTGGTTTTCTGGTGGTTGGTGTTTTGGCGTCAATTTCTGTGCCAAATTACAGTTCAATGCTTTTGACACATCAGGAACTTCTTGAATATGAAAAGATGGCTGACCTGATGCTGAAGGGGAAGACCTTATTAATAATTGAAATAATTTTAGCGTTAATTGTATTTTTCCTATTTTTATCTGTAATCAATCCTAATCTCCTTCCAGGATTAATAAATAAAGCGGCAGCAGCAAAATCATGGGTGATTTTTATTCTTTCTATTATTATCCTTTTATTTATTACAGGCGAGCTGACGCGTTCATCGGCCCTTATTCATATAGGTTATCTTGATACTTCCTCACCTTTGAACAGGTTAAATATCATGATAGTAATTCTTTTTGGTATACTCTGGATCGTAGCCGGCGAAGCGGGTTGGGCTGGTGATCTTAAATCATGGGGCTGGGGTAAGGAAGGAGAAAAGAGCAAACCCGTTTTAAGTTTTATAATGGGGGCATTATTAGGTTGTGTAATTTCAATAATAGTAGCTTTAAATGAATGGGTTTTTGCAAACTATATTGTTCTGGTATCGGAGGTTTTGGATAAAGCAGGAGAGGTTTCATATCTTGGATTCATTCTTATCAGGAATGCTCTTATATTCATGCTTGGTTTTTCTTTTGCAATATTTGCGGGAATGGCGACTGCGTGTGCTCCGGTTTTCCGCCCGTCCAAGGAAAGAATATTACGGTTTATATTTCCCGTTATCATGATTTTGCTTTTGCTTTTTGTCATTACAAATAAATTTAACGAAGCCATCAGGAGATATGACTGGGGGAAAACGAGCCTTGCCTCTGTAATAGGAATTCCGGAGATTGGGAAAGAGATTAAAACGGTTCTCGTTTTAAAAACGGATGAAGTCAATCCATTCGCAGTTAAGGAATGGAAGATGGAAACAGAAGGTTACGGGTATTTTTTAGGGAGAGAGACGATTGGCGTAAGTTATGAAAACCTGGAAAAGATTGAAAAATACCTTGTTGAGAAAAATGGCGAGACTGTTTATAATAATGTATGCCGGGAATTATTATATATGGGTTATTTCAAGTTGTGGGACACTAAAAAGGCGCATCAGAAACAGGCGGCCTTTGCGTATGATCTTTTACTTCCGAGAATGATCCTGCTTTCTAAATTTTCCCGGCTCCCGATTAATGAAATAAATTACAGATATTTACTTGAATTTTCAAACCCTGAAAAATTCCATGCAGGCGGTAGATCTGCATTAAATCTTGCAAAGGCCTATCTGCATTTCGGAAAACTTGAGGAAGCGCAGACATGGTTGAAAACAGCTCAAGAATCAAAAGATCCAAGAACAAAGGAAGAATTGAAGGAATTTCAAGTTCCGGATTCTGTCCTTCTGGAGGGGAAGATCTCCGGCAAGCTTCTTCTGAACGGAGCGCCGTTAACATCTGTTAAGGTCGGGCTATTCAGCGATTTCAATGTTCCTGAAAAGGAATTTTCCGGATTAGTCTGGGCGAATAATTTCCTCCATTCCCTGGAAACAGATACCGAAGGGAGATTCGAATTTACAAATCTCGGAGAAGGTTCATTCTTTTTAATGGTTCTTATTGACAGGGAAGTCATTCCGTTTGATATACCGATTGAAAAAATCGCATTATCACAGATCCCGGGAGTTATTAAGATAGACCTTACTAATCCTGAGATTGATTTAAAAGAAATAAATATTCAAATAGTGAACTAAGGAGGATTGCATGAAAAAATTCTCATACTTATTTCTTTTTCTCCTGTTAAGTGTTTCGGCATTTTCTGTTCCTATTACAGAATTTGATTTTTATATTCCTCCGAGCGGAATGATAATAACGGAGGAGACGATTACATATGCGAAGGGGACTGAGTTTTATGATCTTGAAGGGGAGAAGTACGATACAGGGAATGACTACACATTCATTGATTACGATACCAAGGTCTGGATTGGGATTGGAGATATAATGGGTTTAGGTTTGGAGTTACCGTATGTAACAAAGAAACGGAGCGGTGATGACGGATCAAGGAAAGGAAAGGGAATCGGAGACTTGACTATCTGCACCAGGTTTGGTTCTCCAAAATTTGCATTTGATTTTAACTGGACTCTCCCGACCGGTTCATCACTGGTAAAAGAAGCGTTGGGAGAAGATGAATATCAGACAGGAGGAACTTTATATACTCCCTGGGGCGGAACGCATAATCTTGGTTTTTATGCATTATTTAAAGGCGGATTGATCCGGGGATATGTTGGTTATGTAATTACGATAGGCCGTGATTTTCAGGATACATATTTCACGTTCAATCCCGGTGATGTCTTCAGATACGGTCTGAGTTTGAATTATACATTTGTTGATGCCGGCTCCCAGATTGGCATACTTGTCGAAGGATTCCAGACTACTGCAAATAAATTGGATGAAGAGGAAATTCCGAATTCTGAAGTAAGCCGTTTGGATATGACACCCTACTTTGCAGTTGATCTCTTTGACGGAACGATAGTTTACGTAGGGTACACAATGGTTAATTCCGGGGATAATGTCCAGGCGTTCAATGAGATCAGAGTAGGATTAAATATTCTGGAGTTTTGATTAATTTTTAAAAATTGAATGATATGTATAAGAATTTATTACCCCAAACTATATGCGGGGATTATTTTCGCAAAAAATTTACTGGGAAAGATTCCGGGACAGTAATATTTGTTGATATAGTCGGATTTTCAAGTTTAACCCAGTCATTCATGGAATCAGGAAAAACCGGGCTTGAAGCTATTTCGGATTTGATCAATCAGGTATTTGAACCTTCACTAAAGATTGTTCTGGATAATTCGGGAGATATAATATCATTTGCAGGGGATGCATTCACTGCATATTTCAGGGGGGAAGAGCATGAACTTAAAGCGTGCGCATCTTCCATATTGATCCGGAATTACTTTAATAGTAATAAGATAAAGACAAGCCAGGGTATTCATTCCTTAAATGTTAGGATCGGCATATCGTCCGGAGAAATTTATCGGAAAATATTAAAGATTAAAACTAAATGTCTGTATTATTTTAATGGGGTTCCGTTTATTCAATCAGCTTTAGGAACAAAGTATGCAACGCCGGTTATGATTATTGCTGATGAAAGGATTGAAGAATATAATCTTGAATTTAAGAGTGTGGGGAAGACCAGGTTCAAATCATTAGAAGA
>JAQVHJ010000070.1 GCA_028696285.1 bacterium | reverse complement strand
AAATGCGTACAGATGGTGTTATTCCAGCCGGGGGAATAGGATGGAGAATGTATGAAGAAGATGGTTTAACTCCGACTCCGGGCTATTATTCTATTACAAGTGATGAGACAATTACTGCTACGAACTTATTGAACAGGTGGAAGACAGGGAATTTTTCAACAATCGCATGGTTTGCCCATGGTGCAGATGTCGGTTCTGTCAGAACTGTATGGGATTTTGATGATGGGGATGATATTCCAGAAACAAATAATGGTGAAATTGGACAATACTGGATTATTCATAATGTTTACAACTACACCGGATGTTCTGATATGATAATTTTCTCCGGATCTTGTCTTAATTCAGAATCTGAATCTGATAATTTAGGAAAGAATTTACTTGAAAAATGCTGTGTTGGTTTCTTAGGCTGTAGTCGAGTTTCATATGGAGATAATTATTCAGGAGATCCTGCCGTTGAATATGGTTTCTACTATCGTTTATTAAAAAGCAGCCAGAAAGTAGGAGAAGCTTTTTATAATACGAAATATCTTGATGCCACTACAATCGACTGCTATGCAGATATTTATGAATATAACCTTTACGGTGATCCGGGTTTAAATCATTTCGGAGTAGATGCAGATTCGTTATCGGTAAAAACCGTAAGCCCTAACACATATATTAATACGGGAACTGTAACAATAAATCCCATTACCGGAACAGCTTTTAACACGGGTGCAACAGTAAAACTCCAGAAAACCGGGCAATCTGTAATTAATGGAACCAATGTTTCGGTCAGCGATTCAAATACAATTTCCTGCGATTTTGATTTAACTGATAAAACTGCAGGTTATTGGGATCTTGTCGTAACAAATCCGGACGCTGCTTATTCTGTTTTATCAAACGGATTTTTAGTTACAAATAGATCGGCAGAAATCTTTTCCATTTATCCGTCAACAGGATTTGTCTCGGGTACCACTGAAGAGATTACCATAACAGGTAATTATTTTACACAAGGTATACTGGTCTCTTTAACGAAATCAGGGGAATCTCCAATTCCTGCACAGGACCTGGTTCGAGTTAACTCAACTACCTTGACATGCAAATTCAATATTAAAAATAAAGAAATAGGAAAATGGAATTTATCTGTTCAGAATCCTTATTCAGCTGCTGCAGTAAAAGAAAAAGCCTTTGAGATTTTAATCAATGCTCCGTTAATAACTCATGTCAATCCGAATGTTGTTCAACCGGAAGACGGGCTTCAAGTAAAAGTTCACGGATTCTATTTCAGGATGGGGTGTGAAGTTAAATTTATGAAATCAGGCTTTGCTGCTGTTACCCCTGATTCTCATTATATTTATGCAACAACAGAATATGAATCAGACCTTATCTGTGAAGTTAATTTCCTCAATAGGGAACCGGGTTATTACGATTGTAAGGTTACAAATAATGATTTCCAGTCATATACATTGAAGAATGCTTTACTGGTAGCATATCCAAACTTTGATCAGATGAAATATTATCCTAATCCTTCTCATGGAGAACCGATATTATTTAAAGATCTCCCCCATTCTACAATCATAAAAATTTATGATTGTGCGGGAACATTAGTTGAAACTCTTTCTGACTTTGATGATGATTCACAAATTGTCTGGGACATTAAAAGGCCGAATGGAACCAGTATCCCAAGCGGTGTTTATATCGCTTATCTCAAAGCTAAAAACTGCGAAAGAACTATTAAGATTGCTGTTGTAAAATAGGTGCTGGACACAAAAATACAACCTGCAATAAAATTATTAAATTTAATATCAAGTTTCCTTTCTAACTTAAATTATAACTGTTGTTTTAATATCCGAGTTGTATTTTTGTGTCCGGCACTAATTACTCTTCAGCATCATTGAGCATTCTTTGAATGAAGATGTACCATATAAATTTGGGGAGAGCAAGCATTCTTTTCCAGCGATAGGGCTCCTTTAATAACCTGAAGAACCATTCCAAACCTACTCTCTGCAAAAAATTCGGGGCACGCTTTATTTGCCCGGAGAGAACATCAAAACTCCCGCCAACCCCTATTAATATGCCTTTATCAAAGGCATGAAAATTCCTGTTAATCCACTTTTCCTGGTTAGGGCTGCCGAAGCCGACAAAAATTAAATCAGGCTGCGCTCTTCTGATCTCTTCAATAAGCAGTACCTCTTCTCTCTTAGAAAAATATCCATGACTTACTCCTGCAATCTTTATTCCCGGGTAGCCTTCTTCTAAATCCATTTTTACTTTTATTGTTATTCCCGGACTCCCTCCGAGTAAATATACAGAATACCCCTTCAGCGCTGCAAGCCTTAGAAGTCTTCTTGTAAGATCAATCCCGGTTACTCTTGTCTTTAAAGGAGTGCCGAGGAAATTAGAAGCCCAGATCAATCCGATTCCATCAGGCGTTACAATTGATGCATCGTTCAAGATCCTTTTAAACAAGATATTATTTATCCCATTCATTACCATTAATGAATTTGCTGTTATTATATAACCTCTTCTACCTTCATCAATCGTCTTTATTACTTGATCAAGCGTTTCATTATAATCAACATTATTAATCTTAACATTTAATATCGATACATCCGGTGGATACATATACAGCTTTTTCTTCTTCTTGCGTAAGATAAAGAATGCAATTAATGTAAATACCAATACCTCCAGAAGCATTGACAGAAGAATAAATTGAATAGAAATTTTATAATACCAGAGTATGAGGTACGTGGAAACGGTTAAAAAATATAAAAAGAAAATAAAGGCGAGAACATAATTTATTTTCAAGCTTCCATGAAATACAAGCGAATCCAATCCTGTTACTAAAGTTCCTTTAATATAGGAGATAATTATTATGACAATAAAAATAAATATGAAAATAAAAATTAAAACTATCGGAAAGAAGACAAGGAACATTGTCGAAAGCTTCGTATAACCGAGAAGACTTAGAATCCCCAGAAGAAAACCGAGAAATATACTCCCCGAACGTCCTGTTAAAATCTTTGCAGGAAAAAATTCATTTCTGAAAATACTCAGAAGTGTTCCAAGAACTATTACATTCATTAAAATTACCGGCTGATTAATATTTCCCTGAAGCTTCATTAAAAGGAGTATTCCAATCAAGGAGATGGAGACAGCCCCTGAGATAAAGCCTTCCAGTTCATAAAACCACGAAAGGAAATTTGTAATGAAAAAGAACCAGATCAAAGTAACGATGAAGGAATAAAACGGTTTTAAAAAAATCAGCTTCCCTCCGGGTAGTACTAAGAACTTGATCTTTATGTCGAGAAGGATGATAATTATAAATACTAAAAATTCAAGAAAATAACGTTTGAATTTATCTATTTTTTTCAGGTCTTCAAACAACCCTATCAACATTATAAAGAAACCGGCGGATAGAATAAAAATGAAAATATAATCAAGTTCAAATTTAAAAATATATACCGCTGCCATGGCAGAGATTAAAATTGAAAAGAAATGAATAGTTCCTCCGATCAGAAGGACCTGCTCCTTTCTAAAAAAGGTTGAATCCTTAAAACTCTCACCCCAGTGCAGGCGTGTAATGAGATAACTCAATATCTCAGTAATTATAAAAGATACAAAATAAATATATAAATATCTCATTTAGCTTTTTTCATTTCTTTCTGTTTAACCTTGAGAAATGCATTCACAACATCAGGATCATATTTTGTTCCGGCTTCATTCTGAATCGTTTCAAGAATTTCATCGTCAGTCATAGCAAATCTATATGACCTGTTGGTATGCATAGAAATATATGAACTGACAACAAATATTATCCTTGAAAGCAACGGTATCGCATCTCCGGAAAGCTGCTTGGGATAACCTGTCCCGTCAAAATTCTCATGGCAAGCTTCCACGATCACGGCAGTCTTATCAAGTATTGGAACCGACCTTAAAATAGATGCACCTAAAACGGTATGTTTCTTTATGCGGTCATATTCATCTTTTGAAAGTTTCTCGCGCTTGTTAAGTATCTCTTCAGAAATATGAACCAGTCCAATATCCTCAAATAAAGCAGCGAGCCTTAAATAAATCAGGTCTTCACCGCTGAGTTCCATCTCCTTTGCAACTAAGGCAGCGAGATCTGCGACACGTTCATATGAACCGGCTTTATACGGATCACGGAAATTAAATGACTTCATTAAAGTAAATATATATCCCATGAAATCGCGTTTAACTAATGTAATTACTAAATCCGAATACATTATATAATACAGTAATGATTTATTTGATGAAAATTTTGCCTCTGCATAACTCGCAAATTCCTCACAATTAATTAAACAAATGATATC
This sequence comes from bacterium, assembly GCA_028696285.1. Classification (GTDB taxonomy): domain Bacteria; phylum AUK180; class AUK180; order JAQVHJ01; family JAQVHJ01; genus JAQVHJ01. The sequence goes on along the minus strand of JAQVHJ010000070.1, from coordinate 4,778 downwards.
TTCTTTTTCATTCAATATTATTTGAACTATTTTCTTGGGATTCTTGAATAATTTCTTAGGGCTTGAAAGCTCTGAATCCAAAAGGATCTCATTCTGATTAATTTTTGTTTCGCCCTTTTTCAACAGCAGGTGATACTGCTTCACGCGGTCCTGATCAAAATCCCTGACAAAAAAACAATATTCCGGATTAGCAAACCCGAAGTCTTCCAGGAGAAAACTCAGCACTTCTTTAATATCAACATTTGAATTCAATTTTTCAATTAATCTGACATTCGTAGAATATTCAAAAAAATCTTTAATAATATATTCAACTAGCTCCAACGCGTTTTCTTCTATCTGATTAAATATTCTTGAATTTCTATGAGCCAAACTTGCTTGGCTTGAAAGTATCTCTATATACTTCTTCGTTTCAGATGTAAAAGAATATTCCTTATCTTTCGGCATAAGTAGAAGAATACCTAAAATCCCTTCTGCATGAAATATTGGTGCTGCCAAAACCTGAGGCACATCCAGAAATTTCAATATAGGGTTCTTGGCAGATTCATCAATCTCTGTAACATCCGTGATTGACTTAATTGCTTTCGAGATTACTGTATTAGGCGGAAGTTCATCTGTAAACGAGAGTGTGATCCTTTTAATATTACCCGAGGGCGTATCCAGCAGCATCCATCCGTCCCTGCTCCCGGTAATCTTTACTGACCGCTGTAGAATAGTCCTGAAAACTTCATCCAGGTCAAAGAAAACGTTGACACCGCTTGAAATGTCATAGTTCATTAAAATATCTTCTGATAGTTCTGTCAATTCATTCACAACCTGGGATACTCGGTATTCCTTGTTCCCAAGCTCTTCAAATATTCCGCTTATTCCCTTAAAGAGATAAATTGTTTTTTGAATAGCTTCGTCTTTCAGCCGTTTCCGGGGAATGCATCCCCCGACAATCCCGACAAAATCGTTGTCAATGAAAATCGGGATGATCAGGTTATCAAAGCCTGCATAACACTTTGCCTTAATTACATCCTTGATCCCAACTGCCAGCTCTAAATGATTAAAACAGCTCTGTTTACAGCGGTCCTCGGTTATCCCCTCTTCTTCCGATTCGCAGTATTGAGGTTTTAACGGAACTAAAAACTCCCCATCCTTTGATAGTATGAAAAGATTAAAATTAATCCCCATGTCAATGTTAAAGAGAATTTGTTTCTCCGATAAATCCTTGATGAGGGCTTTTAAAAAAATCTCTTTTTCAAGCATATTTTTTTCCTATTTTTTCATTAAGTGATAAATATTATTAATTTCACGCATTGTTAAAATCCCTGAAAAGTTTTCTGCATGATAAACTATTCCGAGATTTGCCTTTCCTTCCATCATTCCCATTAAAACCTTGAACAGGTCTTCATCCTCATTAATTTCGACAAAGTCATTTGACATAAGCGCTTCTATTTCCTGCCTTAAGTTCCCTTCATAATATGCCTTAAAAACTGCTTCCCGCGTTATTACCCCAACTACTTTTTCTCCATCAAGGATCGGAAAATAATCCTGGGTGGAATTAACTACGGATTCGCCTATCTCAAAGATCAAATCAGTTCTTTTCAATGATAGAACATTCTTTCTGTAAACATCTGATACCTTATAATGAGATAATATATGTCGAAGAAGATACATCTGTTCTTCCTGTTTCGAACCAAAGAATATGAAGATTCCAATTAAAACTAACCAGAACTGTTTGAAGAAGATTGCTCCAATTATTAAAATAACTGCCATTACCCGGCCGGCCTCTGCAGCAAAATGTGTTGCTTTCGAATAATCAAGAAACAAAGCAAGAAAACCTCGGAGAATCCTGCCACCATCCATGGGAAATATCGGCAATAGGTTAAATATTGCCATTATGAAATTGAACGAAATGAACATTCTTGAAAAAGTATAATTTTCAAGATCAACATCAAAGAAGAAATCCGGGCCGTAAAGAATGAAGAATATTATGCTCCCGATTACACCGATAACAACATTGATCATTGGGCCGGATACCGCAACTAATATCTCCGCGAGAGGCTTCTCAGGAATCTCTTTCATCCTCGCCATTCCGCCGATCGGGAGAAGTGTAATATCCTGAACCTCATATCCAAACAACTTCCCGACAAGACTATGCGTAAGTTCATGTATGATTACCACTGCAAATATTGCAATGATCCAAAACACCGAGAATAGAAACGAACCGAAACCAGATGTAATTAAAAAATAAAGAAGAATTGCAAGCACCAGCAGGAAAGAAAGATGTATTTTAATCGGGATTTTTGCTACCTGAAATATTTTATAAGACCATTTCATTTTTTAACTCCATCAAATTCTTATGTTATCATAAATATTAAAAAAAGTCAATTCAAAATAGGGGACAGCCGTTGCAATGTTGCAATTAGCAGGTTAAATACCGGATTATAGGACATTCCAAACACAATGGTTCAAGATAGAGTATTTTTATAGAAAGATGTAAAATAATCTGGAATTCTTTTTGCTTAAATAAAAACAAACTAGAAGATTTAATTGGTTATATACCAGTAATTATTTTCTTTAACCATCAGGAATTGCCGCGCGCCTTCAATCTTATATTCAGCTCCCGGTTTGAATTTTGGATTAACTGCAGAATTATCAGGTCCTGAATATATTCCGTGAATATTAACATAACAATCAACAACTGCCGTGGAACCTTCTGTAACAATTGTAATCGATGTAAAAGTAAAAGATAAATTTTCAAACAAGGTAAACCAGAAATCGTGATAATAATTTATGATGTCATCATATCCACCCAATGAGTTGCTTGCATGTTTCGAATATATTGCTTTTATTGCATTTATATCTTTCTTCTGAAAAGAAATGCCTAGTGACATAACTGTATTTTTTACTGCTGCTTCGTTCTGTGACGGGTCTTCCGGTGCTGTTGTTCCGGTTACAAGGTTTTCCAAGCCTTCGATTACAGCTATCATCTCTTTTGCTTCCTTCTCTTTCTCGCCTTTAACAAGAAGAAATTCTGCTTTTGCTTCCGTTAATTTATTATCGGTCATTAACTCCAAACCCTTCATATAATGATCTGTAACTTCTGTCGGGTCGACACGAGGCTTTTCCAATACCTTTAATCGATCCTGTACTGACCTGACAAGGTTCGGGTCAGCAGCAGGAAAATTAAGGAAATTTTTATAGACCTCAATTGCGTCAGAGGTTTTGCCCAGATTTTCAAGTACAATTCCAAGATTATAATATGTGTTGGGTTGATTGTTGTTATATTCTATCGATTTTTTAAATGCAGTTTCAGCATCCTTCCATTGCTTATTTTTAGATTTTTCTATGCCGCGTAAGGAATATGCATTCGCAATTTTTGGGCGAAGCTCATTCTCTAAATTAGAATTGAATTGAATTGCAATCTTATATTCCTCTATTGCTTCTTCATACATCTTCATCATTAAATATTTATCACCCGAACTCTTATGGCTGTTCGCGGTTTCAACATTATCGGCAGATACTATCATTAATGAAAATATCATAACTACAATGAAAACTGTCACTCTCTTCATTTCTTCAACTCCTCCTTTTATATCTTATTTTACCATAAAACATTCGCCTTTGCAAGTATTATAAGAGATTACTTATAATCAAGATATTTCTATGAATCTGACAGGGAAGAACTCTTCCTTAATATTTAATTGAGAATTTTTATTTGAAAATTATTCAATGTTATGCTATAATAGCATAAATTGTGAGTTTTAAAATGTCTGAGAATTTTCGAACAGAGGAAAGAGAACATCGTCTTAAAAGTGTTCTCGATAACAGGTATATAGACCTTCAATTGATTCTGGAAGAGATACATAACACCCATAACATCAGCGCTATCTTAAGAACTGCCGATGGCTTGGGAATTCATAATATAAACCTTGTGTACACTTCTGAAGAAAGTTTCAAAATCAACCCCCTTATCACAAAAGGCGTCCATAAATGGATGAATATCATGCAATTTGAAACACTTAAACAAGCTGTTACTCCTCTGAAGGAAAAAAACTTCATGATCTATTCCACGGGTTTCGCTAAGGATGCAATTCCTATCCTTGATGTTGACTTTACAGTTCCCTGCGCAATAATTCTTGGGAATGAACATGAAGGCGTTTCAGAATATGCTCAGAGTATTTCTGATAAAACAATCTACCTGCCAATGTTCGGGTTCTCGCAATCATTTAATGTTTCCGTGGCAAATGCTATAATTCTATCTGAAGCAAGAAGACAAAGAATTCTCAAGGGGAATCACGGCAATATGCCTGAAGAAATGAAAAAGGAGATCTTTAAGAAATGGATAAAACTTTGAAGGAAGTTCATTTTAGTAAATTCACCGGAGCAGGAAATGACTTTATAATGATTGACGGATTCAAACTTTCATCCGGTGAAATTCAATCTATAATTTCCCATATTCCCGAATGGTGTTCTCGAGGAACAGGTATCGGGGCAGATGGTTTGATCTTTATTTTACCACATGATAAACTTGATTTCAAAATGAGATATTTCAATTCTGATGGTTCTGAAGCTGAGATGTGCGGGAATGGCGGAAGATGCGCTGTTAAATTTGCTTTCATTAAAGGATATGTAAAAAATAAAGTTCAATTTGAAGCGCTATCCGGAGTATATTCCGCAGAAATAATTGGAGAAGAAATAAAACTGAAGATGAAAGATACTCTCCTTCCACAAAAAAAGTGTATTGATACTTCCATGGGAAAGGTATCAGGATATTTTTTAAATACCGGGGT
>JAQVHJ010000069.1 GCA_028696285.1 bacterium | reverse complement strand
AATATTATTCCTATTATTTTAAGGGAATTCCTATCGTTAATTCCGTAAAAGCAGAAAAATATTCCGATAAAGAAAATTTTGTAATTGATGAAAATTTAAAAAAAGCAGGCATAAAATATAACGATAAAATAAAAAAAATATCTTCAGGTTATTATTTATTCAATATAAGTGAGAAAAGAAAAACTCCTTCAATAAAGAAGGCAAGATTAAAGCAGGATACGGAGATTTTAAAACATTTTATTCTTCCCGCTATTCAGACCCAGCATTATCAGGGGGAATTTCGCGATGTTGTATCAATCTTTATCGGATTTAAAGATTTTCCAAATCATTCTCAACTTGAGCAATTCCTCAAAAAGATTCTCTCATCCATAACGCAATTCCAGGGATATATCAATCATATCGGATTTGGAGACAAGGGCAATACAATACTTGTATTTATCGGTGCGCCGAAGTCTTTTGAGAATAATATAAAGCGTTCACTCCAGTTGGCATTAGTATTGAAGAAGGAATTCGGGAATAAAATTAAGTTTGGTATAACATCAGGAATTGTTTATGCCGGTTTTATCGGGGGTAAAAACCAGGATCACTATTCTTGCTTAGGTGATGTGGTTAATATGTCTTCAAGATTAATGGCAGCATCTGTGCCGGGGAAAATATTTGTTTCTGATGACATTTATAATCAAACAAATCTCTCGTTTGATTATTCAGCTCAGCGTTCAGTCTCCGTCAAGGGGAAGTCAACGATTATTAATCTCCATGAATTGAAAGCAGAGAAAAGCGCGAGTACGCAGGAAACAGGCCTGAAAACGATTGGACGTAAATCAGAAATAAAACACCTGGATAAAATGATATCACCTATTTTCCGGGGGAAATTCGGAGGAATAAGCTACATTTACGGCGCCCCGGGAATCGGAAAGACATTTCTGATAAAAACATGGATTCAGAATAATCTGAAAAACAAGGATATTCATGTTTTTAATTTTTACCCGGAAATGATTTTAAAAACACCATTAAATCCATTCATTGATTTCTTCAAGCGGTTTTTTAATTTGGAAGAAAATATTCCGGACAATGAAAGAAAAGAGAAATTTACAAATGAATTTAATAAATTATTAAAAGCGTCGCGGTTGAAAAAGAGTGAAAAAGCGCTGTTTGATGACCTTGAAAGGAATATATCAGTAATCGGATCGCTCTGCAATTTGCATTGGAAAGGTTCTGTTTATGAAAATATCCCGCCAAAATCAAGGCCGGAGATAATCAATCAAACAATAATAGATTTTTTCAAACTCTTAACAATATTAAAACCTTCCTTATTAATATTTGACGACATCCATGCGATAGACAATGAATCAAAGAAATTAATATCAAATATTCTTGAAAATTGTCAAAGTTCACCGGTTAAGGTTATTGCATTATCCCGATTTAAGGAGGATACTGAAAATAAATTTAAATTACCGGATAAGATCCCGGTGGATTCATTGGATTTAAATCTCCTGTCACGAAATGATGTGGAGGAATTTATCTCTTCAAGATTTTCCGCTTCACCCAGCCGGGATGTCACGGACTTCCTTTTAACCAGAACCCAGGGAAATCCATTTTATCTTGAGCAATTTTGCCTGTTCTTAAGCAGGGAGTATTTATCGGTAGAAAACGGCCTTTTAGTTTTTAATAAGCCGGTAAGCGGGATACCAAGTAATTTAAATTCCTTACTTATTTCACGTATTGATTCACTTGATAACAATTTACGGGAACTGGTTCATATAACATCCGTATTCGGGATGGAGTTCGAAAGGAATGTATTGCGCAATACTGTTAAAAGACTTGAGAATCTGAAAAGAGTATTTGCAATAAATGAAAAAGATATTTCCGGCTTGCTCAACGAGGGTATGAATGAAAAGATCTGGACAGAAATAGATAATATTAAATACAGTTTTTTACACGCTCTTCTTCAGGAAACAGCTTATGAAATGCAGTTGAAATCACGGCTTAAGGAACTGCATAAATTTGCAGGGGAGATTATGGAGAAATTATATAAAAATAATCTGAGTAAATCATATAATATTGCATTTCATTATAGAAATGCGGGGGAAAAACGAAAGGCCTTAGAATATTATTACGGGGCATATAGTTATTTTTATCGCGAGGCATTTAATTTTGATAAAATAGTTGAATGCCTTAATAAAGTTCTTGCTCTCGCCGGTGAATTAAAAGAGAATAAAGGTAAATATTACTCAGACTTGGGATATGCCTATCTTTCTGAAGGGAAGCGTTCACAAAGTATAGAATGTTTTACAAATTCAATAAAGTCATTCCCTAAAAAGATGAATAATGAATTTGCGGAGCAATTATCAGAGTCTTATATGGGAATGGGAATTACATATTTACAATTAAGTGATTTTAAAAAAGCAGAGATTTATTTGAAGAGAGCAGCTGAAATTGTCAAAAAATATTTTGGTATCAATTCAATTCCCTATGCTCGGAAGATTTTGTTTTATGGCAATTTATTTCTGTACTTATCTGAATATGTAAAGGCAAAAGAACTTTATGAAGAAGCAATAAAGATTCACCGAAAAAAAAGAGAAATAAATTCCGGTAGTTTTGCAAAGTGTCTGCTTGCCTATTCGATAAGTCTTGATTTCATGAATGAATATGACGAATCTATTAAATATGCAAAGGAATCTATCCGTATTTTAAAAAAAATAAAAATTACAAATAAAATCGATTTAACAGATTCTTATCAAAAACTGGGAAGGGTATATCTGAAAAAGAATAAAATAATGCTTGGAAGGAAATATCTTTTTAAGTCGCTTGAAATCTTAAAAGGTATTTACGGAAAAGATCATTATATAAATATTGAAAACATAATATTGATTGCGGATAACTACAGGGAGAATCAGGAATCGGAAAAAAGCATTGAATATTTATTTCATGCAGAAAGAATCCTGAATAAAGCATCCGGCGAGTCGGATCCCTATTTAACTTTTGTTTATTCAGGCCTTGCAAATAACTACTGTTTTTTAAGAAAGGAGAAGGAAGCCGTCTTTTACGCAAATAAATTACTGACCTTTACAAAAAGGACATTCGGACTCTCTCATGATTTTACATTTTATTCATTTAATCTTTTAAGCCGCATGTATTTAGAATTTAACCATCTTCAAAAGGGATTAAAGGTTATGGAGGAGGTTAGTATTATTGCTAAAAAGGAAGGACTTGATTCTTCCGAAGATAACCCTGATGATTATTATGCCTTAGCATTAATTGAAAAATTACGCAAGAATTACAATCGAAGCAAAGAATATTTTCATAGAGCGATGAAATTAAATAAGGAAAATAACAGGAAGGAGTTCCTGTGCTATATTAAGAAGCATTTACAGGAGATCAATTCTAAATTATCAGGCAGGCCTTAGATTTGTTTTGGTTTTCTTTTTATTGCGAGGATCTTTTTTACAGATTCAATATCCGCATTATTTTTTAACCGAAGAAATATCCACATTCCGTCATGATATTTTTTTGAATTATTAAACACATTTTGAACATTTGCACTTAATTTAATTTCACGAGCAAGATTGATTTCTTTTTCGCCAAGTATGACAAGGACAGAAAAATCATTTTCTTCGGGAGACAATGTTACAAGAGTTTTTCCGCTTTTCCGATAACGGATTGTCCAGTCGAATTCTCTTTTTCCAATGCTTAATACCGGTTCATGGTCACTGTAGTTTTCAGATAGATATTTTCTAAGAAATTTCCAGCACTCAGCTTTCTTCCCGACTCTTTTTAAAAAATCATTTTCATTTGGCTGCTTCATTCTTCTCTCCTTTAACTATTATGAAGCGAATAATCGGAGCCAGGAAGAATCCTGGGGGAGCGCCGAACATTGACCCGAAAGTCCCCGCAGCAATAAAGACAAATGAAAATATTTGGAAACAATTATCGCTCCCCCACCCGAAATTATCATTAACGGTGATTAAATTATTCGGAAGGGAGATTACGAACATTATCCCCCAGGTTAAGCCCCCTGATAAAAATCCTAAAATACCGCCTGTTAAAAACCCGGCAAAAGCCGAAGGGATAATCTTGATATTCCACTTGGTAAAGATGTATGCAAACCACCATAAACCGAGAGTAATTGTAATAATTTGAAGAATGGAAGTTATTATCCAGGCAAACCAAAGAACAGTTTTATCAGAGTTATTCAACCCCATTGCCGGATAAATATTTACTGCATAGATTAATACTGTGAAGACGGAAATGATTAATCCGATAATTAAAAATAACCGTATGATTTTTCTTTTCATATTATTCTTTTATTATTCAATTCTTGAAACAGAGATTAATCCGCCGGAATCTTCATTATATTGATTCCCCTTGAAATCACCGAAGAAAAGATTATTTTTAAAACCTGCATTATGAAGCATCTTCTGTAATTCTGAGTATTGCACCGGATAAAGTTCTTCCGATCCTGCGAATAGGTCGTTTGTTTCTTTTATTAATAACTTAGTAGTGAACTCAATTCGGTTAATAGGGATAAATTCATAAAATCTCTCAAATTTAATCTTGTCAGTCTCTATTACAGGGAATTTTTTATGTTTTTCTTTTAGAACCTTCTCGAAATTAACAATCTGACATATAAACATTCCGTTCTGTTTTAAAAGGTTTCTTATTAAATTAATTTCGTTTTCAATTAAATTAACATCACCCAGTAAAGCAAGAGTATTCCCAAGGCATAGGACAGAGTCAAAAGAACCTTCTTTAAAATGGAGAAGAACATCTGTCATGTTCATTTCAAAATATTCTAATCTATTATCAATTGAATTCTGTTCTGCAAGTTTAATCATATCCGATTCAAGATCAATTCCTATTACAGAATAACTCTCCTTTGCCAGTGCCAATGCAAATTCTCCAGTCGCGCAGCCGATATCGAGAATTGATTTGCAGGTTAACGGGAAATGAGATTTGATGAAATTAAGCTTTTCCTTTTTTAACGGAAATATTTCATTATAGTATTGAGCAAATGAATTAAACATATTTTACCTTTTCCTTTAATCACTTTCATAAAAACTAAGAAGGTGAACGATGTTTTTGTTAATTATCAAGTAAAAGAAATCTATTCCCTCGTTCGCGAACCAGTCGGAATATGCAAAATTACCCTTAATGATCATATCGTATTTATTAAGATAATTTTTGATAAATTTATCTGTAATTACAGAGCAAGTTTCGATCGTTTTTTTATTCCTTAATTGAAAGCGTATCAGAAGGTTAGACAGTTCTCTTTTAAGGTCAGTAATTTGATTGAAATTTGCTTCGATAATTTTTTCATTTATTCCGGGAAATATTTTATAGTCCGTTATTCTCTCAATCTCCTCGTTTGTAAGGATAAGTTTAACTAAATCTAACGGATTATTATTTATAAACTCCGACTCAAAATTAAATTGCCAAAAAGAAATTCCAATTACAATACCCGTACCCTCAACGCCCGAAAAGAAAGAATTGAAAAATTCGATGTTATCCGGAAGGTATTCATCGCCCTTATCATTCTGTGGATAATGGAATGCTGACGTATGATAAATTTTATCTCCGGAGATCAATTTAATATTCATAATGAATCTTTCTGCAAATCAGGTTTAATTATATTCTTTAATTCAGGATACTCATCCTTCATTACCCTTAATATACTTGTTAAAAAAGCAAAAGTAACCTGTGTTGAAAAATTATTAACAAAATACTGATGAGCAGTAATTACTATTTTATTATAAGAATCAATTAGGAATTTAAAATATGTATGTTTTAAATTAAGCTTATTTAAATGTTCAAGAACTTCTGTTCTATCACTGTCTTCTTACAGTTAGATATAATCAAAGACATATGCGCTTACGAGGTTGTCATTATTCATAAACGCAAAATAAATCCGGACTTTTGGACCATTCTCAACAGTTTCAGTAAAAATTATTGCGGAATATTCCTCTTCTGTTTCTTCCGTGAAAGGAAGGTTATGTTCTATTAAGAAATTTTTAAATTCATCGAAATTACTCATGTTAATCTCAAGTATTTTATTGTCCGACTCCCGTAAGGGAGTAAAGTTTATTTAAAAGTTTTTCAAATACATCGGGCATCTTGTCAGCTTGCGGATTACTTCGATATTCAACTGTTTTTGATCTTTCACCAACATTAACAGAAATTGTATACGGGTAATACCTCTCTCCTTCTTCCTTCATCCCTTCAATATCATTCAGATTAAAGAATCCGGAATTTATTATCTCTTTGAGTTCTTTAATCTGAGAATCAGAAAGATCTTTCTCAATGGTTATCATATCATCAGAAGTCCAATAAGGCCTCTGTTCCAATATTTCCGGGAGATCATCCAACCTATTTTCATCAACATAAGAATATGTTAATTTTTCATTGTTAACTTCAATTCTATCGTTCTTTATTTCTGATGAATACTGATATTTAATATATATATTTTCTTCAGATTCTGATTTTTTGATATCTCCTGTTTTTTGTGACGGCGCTCTGCAGGAGGTTAATCCCATGCAGAATAATAAAAATAATAAAAAAAATCTTCTCATTTATTTTCCTTCCTTATTAAAGATTAACTTGTTTTTTCTTCTTTCTTAAACCATTGATCAATATTTAATATTTGGTTTAAAACGACAGCGATTATTGTTGCAGTAGGCAGCGGGTCCGTGAAGAATGTCTGGATAAACTGTGGAGCTCTTGCATATAACGAGGGGAGAAATCCTGTACTTAGTCCGAAGAATAATGATATCCCGATTACAAATGTTTTTCTCTGATCCCATTTCTCACTGAACATTTCTATGAGGCCGGTGCATATCATGAAGCATCCTGAGAAAATAATCGAAGCCCCAAGAACCGGTTTCGGCATTACCGACAATACGGTCAGGAGTTTTGGGAAGAAGGCAAGTATAGTAAATAAAATTCCCGCAACGGTACAAATGCTCCTGCTCAAGACTTTTGTTGCTCCGGCAAGACCGACATTGCTTGAAGATGTATCAACTGCCATCCCTCCCAATACACCCGCAAGGAATGTGGAGAAACCGTCAGCCATTAATCCGTTCCTGATCGGAATGAAATTGGGTTCCTTTAATCCCGGTTCAGATAATTTCTGAGCAGCAATGAGATTTCCGAACGATTTAAGAGATCCGCTTATTCCAATCACCAGGAATGGAATTATCATTTTCCAGTCAAATTTAATATTAAAAAATTCTGAACCATAACTCGGTAAAGCAAACCACGGGCTGTTTTTAACTGAAAGGAGATCTTGCCAGTAATCAGGAATGAGAATAACTGCAAGGATCCACCCGGCAACCATTCCAATCAAAAGACAGTACATTTTTATAAAACCTTTTCCCCAGATATTACTGAGAACCATTACCATTAAAGAGAAAAATCCTATGAAGATGTCAAGATTTCTTATACCATCCCCGTCGAAAGCAACACCGAATACAGCCGTGACTGATGATTTGATAACACTGACCCCGACCAGGGCGACAACCATCCCGACAACATATGTAGGGAAGACCTTTTTAAGTTTTTGAATAATAGGAGCCATTCCCATCTCAACAAGCCCGGCAATCATTACCATTCCGCGCATGAGTGGAAGTCCTCCCATCCAGGCTGCAGACAGGGATAGACTGAAATATGATGGTCCGCAGAGGTTGGGACAAAGGTACCCTGACCCGAGATATTTCCAGCGTAATGCCTGAGCTATTGAACCGATACCTGCTGCAATCATGGAAAATGCAATTAATGACCTTGTAAATTCAGGAGAGGCATTTAACTGCGCAGCAAAAAGTATCGGGAGACCGAGTGACATGACCATAAGCATTATATGCTGTATTGCTAAAATGAAAAGATGCACCGGCGGAGGAACATCATTAACTCCATATTCATATTTTTTATTATCTGTCATTTTATTCTCCTGTATCTACTAAGGCGGTTGGGGAAGGTCAGTAATTGCCGCAACAAAAACTTTCTTTCCTTGCAATTCAGTCTTTCGGATATATAAACATTTTTTTATAAGATCTCTTTTATATAAACTCTTCGCCATGAATATTTCCCAGACCGCATCTTCTTTTACTAAACGTGTTAATGCTTTTTGGAACGGTTTGTGCCCGACTTCATCAGTGCATTCAAGAAGATTGATCTGTGCCATGTTATCTCCTAAAACGGGAGATATAATCAATTCACCGTTTGAATCAAGGATGAATACACGAATCTCTCTGAAGTTAAATTGAGAAAGAGTATCAGTAATTTCCGGGATTGCTTCAGAGCCTTTTTTTTCTATTAACTGTACTGCGGAATCTACGATTATCCTGATAAATTCCTTTTCTTCGTGGGGATAATTCATTCCGCCGCCTACATATAATTCTTTTCCTTCGGGTGTTTTCACCTTGAAATGACTGGATGATTTAGGGACCGGATAGAATTTTCCGGGTTCCCACCAGGAGTAGTGGATCCAGGCGTGCGGGTTATTAGGGTTTTCTAATGCTTCAAGAACGAGCTTCGTAATTTTCTTGCCGTTCTTATCTGTTATTTCTCTCAAGTCCTTCCCTTCAAGCTCCGGCATCCCGGCGTGGAATACATTGATCCCGTTCATGTCATAAATATAAAGGTAATGATCGGGATTACTGTATAAATCACGGTTTGCCTTGAAATATTCAATACTTTTCATCCCGTCTCTTTCAACAAGCAAAGATGCATCATATACAAATTTAACCAAATTTTTCGTGTCACGGTATTGATACATTGATAAGTCAAGTTGGGAATATTTATTTTGGCATCCCGAAAAAATGAGGAGAGAAAGAATCACAATACTATTAATGAATTTAAGGTTTTTATTTAAACGCATGCCTCCTCCTTAAAAGAATATTAATTAAAGATCAGTTAAAATATTCTTTAAATATTATATTAGAAAGAAAGAACAATGTCAAGATAAATAATTTCAGTAAGAGAAACCTATATGATTTTAAAAAATGGGGAAACTTTTAGAAAATTTGTTCAAGTTTAAATCTGAGATTGCTTCGGTCGATTGCTTTCGCAATCTCTCTCGCAACGACAGTGTACCTATGTACT
>JAQVHJ010000068.1 GCA_028696285.1 bacterium | reverse complement strand
ATTTTTTACCTGTTTAAGGTAATTTCTTTTTACAACAGCGTTTCAAAAACATATTAACGGTGGAAAAGAGAGAAATTATGGATAAACAAAAAAGCTATTCAGTTTTGGAGGAGCTGAATATTTTTAAACTTAAAATTAAAGAGGTGTAACTGGATGAAGAGAACTTCTGTAAAAATGATATTGTTGTTATTATTGTTTTCTGCTTTTCTAAATATCACTTCTTTGTTTGCGGAGGAATTTTCGGGTGAAGTGATCTATGATTATTACAATGTTGAGATGAATAATAATGATTTGATTGAAGGAATGAACGGATTCAGATTCAGGAGAATTTATTTTACCTATGATGATAAAATTGAGGATAAGATTTCTGTCCGCTTCAGGCTGGAGATGTCTGATCCCGGGGATTTCGTTACAAAGGATTATTATGTTCCCGTAGTCAAGGACAGTTATATTAAGTTTAAAACAGCCGGTAGTCATGAATTTATTTTAGGAATAATGGGGGTTCCCACATTTGAGATGGTTGAAAAGGTCTGGGGCTGGCGTGAGATTGAGAGGACACCCCTGGATCTTCACAAGTATGCAAGTTCCCGCGATTTCGGGATTGCATTTAAGAAACCGTATTCAAAAGACTGCAGGATAAACTACACTTTCATGTTAGGAAACTGGACAGGGAATAAGAGTGAGGAGAACAAAGGGAAGAAGGCGTACCTATTGTTAGGATTGAAGCCTGTTGAGGTCCTGTATCTTGAATTATACGGGGATATTGAATATACTGAAGTTAACAAGTATAAACATACAAACCAGGGATTTATCGGAATGATGTATCCGAAGGTAAAGGCAGGGTTGTTGTACGCTATCCACACACAAGTAGATGACGGAGAAGAAGAGGAGTTTGAGATCGGTTCAGTATTTTTCAGCAGCAGCTTGTCTTCAAAATTAAATTTAGCCATGAGGTATGATGTTAATTTCCAGCCAAATCCAAAGGGTGATGAGATCTCGTATTTCCCGTATCTGACAACTTCCCCGGCCAATCTTGCAATACTCGGTATTTCATATGAACTCAATGATAAAATAAAGATAATTCCTCATGTCGAATATTACACCTATGGTTCGGAAGAAGGCATAGAAGAGATCCCTGACTCTGAATTATATTATACATTAACCGTAACATACTCATGGTAGGAGGACAAATGAAAAAGTTAATTTTAATGTTTCTGCTTGGAATATTAATTTTCCCTTTAATTTCAACTGCAGGTTCTTTAGAATTAGTGGGAGCGGGTGCGACCTTCCCGTACCCGCTCTACTCGAAGATGTTTGATGAATATAACAAAGAATTCGGGACAAAGGTAAATTACCAGGCGATAGGTTCCGGCGGCGGGATACGGCAGCTTCAGGAGATGACCGTTGATTTCGGGGCAACCGATGCATTTATGAGTGATGAAGAGGTGAAGACAAAAGACGGTAATGAGATCATTCATATCCCGATGTGTCTTGGAGCTGTTGTTATTACATACCGCCTTCCCGGGAATCCCAAGATAAAATTGGATGGAGAGACAATCGCATTGATTTTCCTCGGGAAGATAGTTAACTGGAATGATGAAAGAATTCAGAAGCAGAATCCCGACATTAAACTTCCGGAGAAGAATATTATTGTTGTTCACCGTTCAGACGGGAGCGGGACAACGTTCATATTCAGCGATTATTTAAGTAAGGTTAATAGTGTCTGGAAGGAAAAGGTAGGGACCGGGAAATCCCTGAATTGGCCCGTGGGCCTTGGTGCCAAAGGTAATTCAGGTGTTGCGGGGATAATTCAGCAGACACCGTATTCTATCGGTTACGTAGAACTGATCTATGCAGAGAATAACGGAATGCCCGTTGCAGAGATTAAGAATAAATCAGGGAATTATATTATGCCGTCAATTAAAAGTGTTTCTGCATCTGCAAATGTGAAGCTTCCGGAACATTCGCGGGTATCACTTACAGATACAGATGCTGAGGACGGATATCCTTTGAGCAGTTTCACATGGATAATTGTATATAAGGAACAGAAATGCCTTAATAAATCTGAAGCTAAGGCAAAAGAACTCGTCAAACTTTTAAAGTGGATGGTTTCCGACGGGCAGAAATTTGCAGAACCTTTAAAGTATGCGCCGTTATCCGAAGAGGCATTAAAGATTGCAGAAAATTTAATAGGGTCCATGACATATTCCGGTAAGAAAATTTAAATTAAAAACGGGGCAGCGGAATAAAACGCTGCCCCTTAATTTTTTTTATGAGATCAGAAAAAGCATTTAGAAACATCTTAAAAATTTCAGCCGTAATAACCACATTGCTGGTGATATTAATTTTTATTACATTAGTTTTACATTCGGTACCGGCAATAAAAAAAACCGGTTTATCCTTTATCTTAAATAAAACCTGGGATCCGGTCCAGGATGAATTCGGCGCGCTTCCATTCATTATCGGGACTTTATTGACATCAGTAATTGCGCTGGTTATTTGTATACCATTTTCTATTTCGATATCCTTGATACTGGGGGAATACTTTAAGTCAGGAATTATCTCAGGCGTGATTAAGGGGCTTGTGGAACTTTTAGCAGGTATCCCGTCCATTGTTTACGGATTCTGGGGTTTATTTGTTCTTGTTCCCGTAATCAGGAATATTCAATCAGAAATGGATGTAATACCGTACGGAGTCGGAATCCTGACTTCATCCCTTATCCTTGCAGTTATGATACTCCCGTATTCCGCATCAATAGGCTGTGAAGTGATACGGATGGTTCCGGGGGACCTGAAGGAAGCAGCATCTTCACTCGGTGCAAATAAATTTGAAGTGATAACCAATATAGTTATTCCATATTCGAAGTCCGGGATCATTGCAGGTATTTTCCTGGCATTAGGAAGGGCATTGGGTGAGACAATGGCTGTAACCATGGTCATAGGAAATTCAAATTTTATTCCGAAAAATATTTTCAGCCCGGGAAATACGATGGCAAGCGTAATTGCAAATGAATTTACAGAAGCGACAGGCGCGGTATATCTATCTGCACTGGTTGAGATTGGACTTGTCCTGTTCATTATTACAGCGATCATTAATTATTTCGGGAAAAAAGTAATTCAGCATTTTGAGATCAAGAAATGACAACGAAATATTTCATTGAGAAAAAGTCAAAATTAATATTTAGAATAATCAAAGATAAAGTCTTTGCTGCTTTCCTATTATTATTGGCAGTAATAGCGGTTATACCGTTATTTTTTATATTATACTATCTCGCGAAGCAAGGGATAGCATCGATTAATATTGAATTCTTTTTACAGCTTCCCAGGCCGGTCGGAGAAACGGGTGGCGGGATCTCAAATGCCTTAATAGGAACATTCTTACTTATATTATTTTCGGTTTTATTCTCCTTTCCTATCGGAGTATTGACAGGAGTATATCTTTCCGAGAACAGGGAAGGAAAAATTTCGTCTGCGGCAAAATTAAGTATTGATATTCTGCAGGGTATCCCTTCAATTGTAATCGGGATAATAGCATATATTTGGCTTGTAAAACCTTTCGGGAGATTTTCCGGATTTTCCGGGAGTTTTGCCCTGGCGTTGCTGATGATTCCCATTATTGCCAAGTCAACAGAAGAGACGCTGAAAATGATACCGTACTCATTAAAGGAAGCCTCTTATGCATTGGGTATTCCTTATTATAGAACGATCCTGAAAGTGATACTGCCTACGGGAACTTCCGGAATACTTACAGGCCTGCTTCTCGGTATAGCGCGTGTTGCAGGGGAGACAGCCACGCTTCTCTTTACAGCATTCGGGAATCCATTCATGAATCTAAATATTTTTAAGCCGGTTAATTCAATACCGCTGATGATTTTTAATTACGCGACGAGCCCTTACCCAGAATGGCATAAGCTTGCTTGGGGCGCTTCGTTCGTTTTAGTGATTTTTATTTTAACCCTAAACCTGGTGTCGAAATGGATTTTGAAAAAATTTCAGATAAAGTTTTAATCGTAGAGGATTTCTCTGCGAGTTACGGAAGCAAGGAGGTGTTAAGCAATATTAATGCTTACTTCCTCAGGAATAAAGTAACTGCAATAATGGGACCTTCCGGGTGTGGAAAAACCACACTAATCAGATGTATAAACCGTTTGCATGAATTGACAGAGGATACAAAAGTAAAAGGGGATATCTACCTTGATTATCAGAATGTGTTTTATATGAACCCAATGATTCTCAGAAGAAAAATAGGAATGGTATTTCAAAGGCCAAACCCTTTCCCGACAATGAGTATCTACGAAAATGTTCTGGCAGGATATAGACTGAACGGGATAAAACTTACTCGGCGGGAAAAAGAGGAGATAGTTGAAAATTCCCTTTTAAAAGCAGGATTATGGGAAGAGGTAAAGGATTGTCTACATAAGAAGGGGAATTTTCTTTCCGGTGGTCAGCAGCAGAGACTGTGCATTGCCCGTGCTTTGGCAGTTGAACCAGAGATTTTACTTCTTGATGAACCCACATCCGCGCTCGATCCGAAGGCTTCAGCAAAGATAGAAGAACTGATCGGAGAGTTGAAAGAGACCGTAACAATAATCATGGTTACGCATAATATTGCGCAGGCCGCAAGGATCTCAGATTATACAGCATTTATATATTTGGGAGAGTTGATTGAATTCGGGTTATCCGAAAAATTATTCACAACCCCTGAAGATAAAAGAACAGAAGAATACCTGACCGGAAAATTCGGTTAATAGGAGAGGAAAATGTTGTCAGAAAAGCTTGTTTATTTGAAAAGAGAGATAGTGACATATGCCGGGTTCATTGAAAGCATGTTCATCAAGACAATGGAAGCTTTTATTAAAAGTGATTTGAATGAACTTCAGGAGATTATCAAGAAAGATGAAGAGAAGGCAAACCATTTTGAGGTTGAGATAGATGAACTCTGCACGAATATTATCGCCCTGTATGAACCAAAGGCAAAGGATCTGAGGATTATTCTAATGATCCTGAAAATGAACAATGACCTTGAAAGGATGGGGGACCATTGTGTTAATATCGCTCAAAGCGCCAGGGATCTGGTTAATGCAGGATATAATAAATACGATTTAACAGATATTTATCAGAATACACTTCAAATGTACCGTAATGCGTTAGAAGCATTTATTAACGAGGACCATTTACTTGCAAAGAAGGTATGTGAAACAGACAATATAATAGATGAGTGCAAGAACTCAATATACAAGACCATGGTAAAAATGATGACACAAGATACCAAGATCATAGAATCCGCATTACAAATAATGAGAATAGCAGGAAACCTTGAAAGGATTGCCGACCTCAGTACCAACATCTCCGAGGATGTGATATTTATTGTAAAAGGGAAGGTGATTAAACATAATTTATGATATTGGGGACGGTCCTTTCCTTAAGAAATGTTTCTTATTTGTAAATTTAAAATTTAATACCCAGGCAAAAATACAAAATATCTGAGGATTTTAAATTTTCTATCTTTCATTATAAAAAAATTTTAAAATTAAGGACCGTCCCCGTATATTTTTTCTTGCATTTATATTTATAATATGTTATACTAAAAAAATGTATCATAAATGAGGAGGTTGTTTATGTTAAAGTTCAGAGTTTTGATTTTACTGGCAGCGGTGATGCTGTCGTTCGTATTTTTTACCGGTTGTGAGAAACCGGTTCCGGTTCCTGTAAATGTTGAGTACAGGGATAAGCCGGCGGAGAACCAGACTCTTCTGAAGTTCAAGAATGGTCAATTCACGTTTGAGAAGGATGGGAAGAAGGTTAAGGTTGACAAGAATGATATTAGTGAGATAACTTTTGGAGAGAAGCAGGGTCAGGATGGTGTAACCACGACTGGTCCCGGGACTGCAGACGAGAAGGAGTTTGAGCAGTATAAGAAGTATTTTGATCTTGCGAAGGAACTTCAGGTTAAGTACCCGGATGTTGAGGGTATTCAGCTCCATGACGAAGCGACCTGGGTCCTTAATCCGGATGGGACAAGGAAATATCACGTGAAGTTTATCGGGATTATTTTAAAGCCGACTGCGAAGGAATGGGGAACTATGGGGCATTATCTTGATAAGTCGCGTTTTAAGATAGATGTTATTAAGGGCAGAACGATTACGCCTGACGGGAAGATTTACGATATGGATCCCAATTCCATTAATATTTCCAAGCCGTCATCAGGGACTGAATTTTACTCACGCGGCGAGGTATTTACCTTTACATTACCTAATCTTGAAGTAGGGAACCTGGTTGAATATGAATATGTAGTTGATTATTTCAATCCATTCAATAAAGATATTTTCCAGGGGAACTGGTATTTTTCTTCAATGTCCCCGATTTACTATTCAAAGCTTACGATTATAATACCTTCTGATAAGAAGCTTCAGTTTGTCACGAGGAATTTAGATGATAAGACAGCGAAGCCGAAAAAGACTGAGAAGGATGAAACAGTAGAATATGTTTGGGAATCCCACGAGCTCCCGTATATTGTTAAGGAGATCATGATGCCTGATCTTGGAGATGTTCTACCGAGACTTGCATTTACAACGACACCATCATGGGACTACCTGATGGAATGGTCCAATTCATTGATCAAGGATAAGATTGAGGTCACGCCTGAGATAGAAAAGAAGGTAAATGAAATAGTTATGGAAGCCAATGCGCAGACGACTGAAGAGAAGTTAGCAGCCATTTACCATTGGGTTCAGAAAAATATTAAATACATATCCATTAAGGGCGACATCTCCACCGGTTGGACCGGTCATCCCGCTTTAGAGACTTTAACAAATGGTTACGGTGACTGTATTGATAAATCTATTTTATTCTGTACCATGCTTAAGGTTGTCGGGATTGAAGCGGACCCTATTTCAGTATTAACCCGCGGCAGCGGAACTGCGGTCAGAGATATTCCTTTCATGGAAGCAAACCACGCGATTACAGAAGTATTTTTAAAAGACAAGACCCTTATTCTTGACTCAACCACACCCCCATTCAGATATCCGTTTTTCCCGACGAGTGATAAGGGGATCACCTATGTAAATGAGATAAAGAAGAAGATCGGATTCATTCCTGATAATCCTCCCGTGGATAATGGCTGGTTTAAGGATACAACCGGTGAACTTTTAGAAGACGGGAATTTAAACCTGGTTGAAGAGTGGAAGTACACAGGTGATTATGAATTCAGTTTGAAACTTACCTTCCAGAGTTATGTCGGTGAGATCCGGACACAGGTTTTCCAGAACTTCCTTAATTCAATGTCTCCCGGCGCGGTACTGAAGGACTTGTATGTTAAGAATGAAGAGGAGATAGCGAAGCCGCTCGAGACAAAGATAACATATACATTACCTAATTATCCTGTTTATGCTCAAGACCTTGTTATTTTCAGGATTCCAGTAAGTTATTATTTCGATGAGATCAGTTTAGATAAAAGGAAATTTGATTTGGTTTATTTCAGTGTTGAAGAGAGAACAAATAAATTTACAATTAATTTTCCGAAGAGTTATAAGGTTGAATATCTACCGAAATCAGTTCATTATAAATCTGAGTTCGTTGAATATTCAGGGTCATATAAAATTCAAGGAAATACATTAGTATTTGAAGATTCCTACAAGGTATTAAAGACTGTTGTACCGAAGGAAAAATATTTAGCGCATAAGGATCTACTTCAGAAGATATCGAAGTTCACACAAGAACAGGTATTCTTTTCAAAGAAATAATAAAAGGAGCAGAATAGGATGAAGATTAAATTAGCGATACTGGTTTTAATATTAACGCTCTTTACCGGGTTATATCCGTTTGCGGATATTTTAACAACTAATGCCGGTGAAGAGTTTAAGGGGAACCTGATCTCAATCTCGGAGGGGAAGGTAAAATTCAGTGTTTACGGGAAGGATGAGGTCAAGGAGTTCGATGCGAAGGATGTACTCAGGATTGAATTGAGTAAGAAACGTTCCGGTGATGAATTTTCAAAATCGGACCTGTTAAAGGACCCGATTATTGATGAGATGAGAAATGTTACCGTTTCACCGATGGCGTATCCCAACTCGAATTTTGTCAATCTTTACAAGGAGTATGTTTACAAGTTAAATCCCGACATGTCTTCCGTGACAGAGATTCGCGAGATAAAACGCTGCTTGAATGAGGACGGCCGCTCGATCGGGACTCGGATTTTCCATTTTCTCGGGGATTCCGAGGATATGAATGTTGAATGGGGAAGAACCATTAAACCTGATGGTTCAATGTTTCATGTTGAAGAGAATGCAATTGCAAAGACCTCTGTTTTTTCAACAGAACCTGAGTATGACCGGTTAAAAGCCCTTAAGCTTACAGTTCCCGAAGTAAAAGTAGGGGATATAACTGACATGAAGGTCAAGAAGACGAGGAAGAAGAATGATATTTTCAATCCGTTCTATATTGAGAGTTTATTCAGGGAGAGTGATCCTGTAATTAAAAAGGTCGTAAAGGTTTACATCCCCGAAACTATGAATTGTAAAAAGATAGAAAAGCGCCTTGATATGGGGAATATTGAGTTGAAGGAGACGAAGGAAGGGAATTTCAAGGTTTATACCTGGACATCCAAGGATGCGAAAGAGGTAATAGATGAAACAACTGCAATGCCTCCGTATCACATGATATTTCCAAGAGTGGCATTAGGTTTGGAAGGCAATTGGGAAGATATCAAATCGGAATATCAGAAAGCAATTAATGAAAGCCTGGATATTAACGATGATTTTAAGAACCGGGTTAATTCTGTTGTTAAGGATACAAAATCGGATTTTGAGATTCTTCTGAAATTATATGATTTTGTTGCGAAAGAGATTAAGATGATCTATGTCAGTCCTTCCAGCTATGATTACAGGCCGAAGAAGATTTCTGAGATAAATAAGAATAACCAGGGTAATTCTTTAGATAAGACATTCTATTTATATGCAATGCTTAAGGAAGCAGGGCTGAAACCGGAATTCTTACTTGTTTCTCCGATAGACCAGAGTGAGTTTCTGGAGGAGATACCTTCCATTGATCAATTCAGCAATATGCTTGTGAAGGTTGCTGCTGACGGGAAAGTTTATTACCTATTCCCGGTAAATGAGACTTACGGGCTATATGAACTGCCGACATCCTTCC
>JAQVHJ010000067.1 GCA_028696285.1 bacterium | reverse complement strand
AACCGGGTTGACGAAGGTTTAGCATTGGAATACTGGAAGCGCTTCATTGAATCGGCGAAGGATAAGCCGGAGTATAGCCCTAATATAATAAAAGCAATGCAGTATATAGAGATTTTAGAATCGAAAAAACGTGAGGGAGGAAAATGAATTTTGAAAATGTTTTAAATCCAAAGAAAGAAGAAGAAAAAATCGACAAGGATCTCGGAGGAAAGAAGATCATGAAGATCCAGGACCTGTTAAAGATACAGGTTGAGAAGGATGCTTCTGACCTTCATATTGCGGTGGGGGTTCCGCCGCTTCTGAGAATAAATGGTAAATTAATGCAGCTTGAGGGATACCCCGTAATTAAGCCGGAAGATTCACGAAGATTGATAAGCAGTATTTTATCTGATATCCAGAGAGAGGAGTATAATAAAAATCACCAGATTGACTTCGCGTATGAACTTACAGGCATTGCCCGGTTCCGAGTCAATGCATACTGGGAAAGGCGCGGTGAATCAGCGGCATTCCGACTCATCCCGACAGAAATAAAGAGTATAAAGGACCTTGGCCTTCCGGATATCCTGGAGAGTTTAGCGTTCAGGTCCCGGGGCTTTGTCGTTGTTACCGGTCCGACCGGGTCAGGGAAATCAACGACGCTTGCCGCGATCATTGATATTGTTAACAGGAAGAGACACGATCATATCATTACGATTGAAGACCCGATTGAATTTATTCACGAACATAAAAACTGCCTCATCTCACAAAGAGAAGTGGGGTCACATACCAATTCATTCTTTGACGGGCTGAAGGTTGCCTTGAGAGAAGATCCTGATGTAATCCTGGTCGGGGAGCTCCGTGATTATGAAACTATATCCCTGGCTATCCGCGCTGCAGAGACAGGACATCTGGTTTTCGCAACTCTTCATACATCCTCGGCAATCAGTACGATTGACCGTATAATCGATGTTTTCCCGATGGAACAGCAGGAACAGATCCGGGCGCAGATTTCAGATGTTCTCGTTTCTGTTATTTGCCAGACACTTCTCCCGACTGCGAATAAGAAGGGAAGAGTCTGCGCAATAGAAATTATGATGGCCAACTCAGCTGTTAAAAATTTAATACGTGAAGAGAAGACGCATCAGATCATTTCAATTATTCAGACAAGTAAGGCGGAAGGCATGGTATTAATGGACCAGTCCCTAATGGATTTGCTGAAGAGAGGAACTATTACAGGTGAAGCGGCATATCTCCAGGCTCATGATAAAAAGTTATTTGCGCAGTTTGCTCCGGAAAGTGTTAAGAGAGCAGCGGCTTTAGGACAAGTTTAAGATAATCTTTAAAGGAGGTTGTAATGGAAAAGGTAAAAATAGGAGTAATCGGCGGGAGCGGAATCGCTAATATTGAAGGATTCAAGCACGAGGAAAGTTTCTTTCCCGATACCCCCTTCGGAAAACCATCAGGTGAAATTAAGATAGGAACGATGGAAGGGAAGAGGGTTGCATTTCTCCCGAGACACGGTTACGGCCATGTAATTACCCCGACAGATATCCCTGTCAGAGCTAATATATTTGCATTTAAAATGCTTGGTGTTGAGATGATCATTTCATCTTCTGCAGTCGGGAGCATGAGGGAAGAGGTTGCCCCCGGGCATTTTGTGGTTCCCACGCAGATAATTGACAGGACAAAAGCGAGACCCTGCACATTCTTCGGGGACGGGGTGGTAGCGCATATTCCTTTTGATCACCCCTATTGCCCGAAACTTCGTGAGATACTGATTGATGAGGGCGAGAAGCTGGGATTGAAGATGCATAACGGCGGAACATATGTATGTATAGAAGGCCCGCAGTTCTCCACGAAAGCAGAGTCTCTGGTGTATCAGAGCTGGGGAGTGAGTGTAATCGGCATGACCAATATCCCCGAAGCGAAGCTTGCAAGAGAAGCCGAGATTTGCTACGCGACAGTTTGTTTGTCAACCGACTATGACGTTTGGAGGGAAGGGGAAGAGGTCTCTGTCGAGATGGTCATGGATACAATGAGAAAGAATGCAGCCAATGCGAATAAACTCATGAGAGCCGTAGTAAAGGCGTTACCGGAAAATGACGACTGTGCTTGCAGACATGTAATGGAACATTCAATCCAGACCTCACCCGAAAATATTAACATGGAAATGGTAAAGAAACTCGATATAATCATAGGGAAGTATTTTAAGGATAAACGGTGAATGGTGAACGGTGAACGGTGAACGGTGAATGGTAAAACGTGATCCGTGATTCGTGATTCGTGATTCGAAAGACGTAAGAATTGTATTACAAGCGTTTGATACACATTGTGAACGGTGAGCGGTAAGACATGATTCGTGAACCGTGATTCGTGATTCGAAATTATAATGTGAAATAAACATTACATTAATGATACTTTGCGTTATTAAATTATTCTGAACTTCGCAAGTTTCTTTTTCTGTATTCATACCCACCATTGAAATGGTGGGCTAAAACCGTTCTATCCCTCCGGGATGTAAACTTTAAATTTATAAACACCGGAAATAGAAATAGAAACAGAAATAGTTTTAAAAACAAAATTCAAACGAAGCCGTCTATTTCTATTGGTATTTCTATTTCTAAGATTTAAATATTTGATCTTCTCAGCGTCCTCAGCGTCCTCTGCGGTGAAAGTCACATTCTATTTCTAACTAAGTATCGCTTGTTTTCTGGTGCAGTATATCATTCTTATCTTAAAATCAACCAAGTAATTATTTCAGCGTGGTCCGCGTGTTCGGTAGTTAATAAATCTTTTTTTCTCTCGGTTCACGAATCACGAATTACGGTTCACATTTTCAATTGCTCTAAACATCCGCAACATCATCTATAATGCTATATTTACAATTTACAATTTACAATCTTAAATGCGAAGCTTCGAATAGGGAGCCGGCCCAGGAGTTAGGAGTTTTAAACATTACATTCATGGTTAAATATGATCGTTATTTTTTTAGAACTTCGCGGATTGTCTTTTCTCATTCTCCACACCGGCCTTAAATCAGTAAGCGTAATCGGTAAGGGTAGGGTTTGCTTCGCAAACATTATTGAATACAAGTATTAAATGCTAATAATACTGAATTAAGTCTCAATCTCTATCTCGATCCCAATCTGGTTTATATTTATCTCTAATCTTCTTAATCCCGTTCATTCTGCGACAAGCGAAGCGAAGTCTTCCCAATGTTACAAAGAAACTATCGGGATCAAAATCACATTCAATTGCTTCAGAAGTATCCATCGCTCTCTGGTTCAGCATATTGTTTTTAATTAAAATCAACTAAGTAAGTATTTATCTTTTTCCCTTCAGTTCCCTGTTTATATATCTTTATCTTTTTTTTTAATTTTTTAGTCTCTTACAAGTCTCGTAAAAGTCCCTGTTGAAATTACATTCAAATGTTTCATAATTACCAATAGCTCTAAACATCTGCAACATCCGCATAAATGCTGTATTCACATTTTTTTAACCTAACGATGTGTTATATTCGTATGATACGGGCGAAGGCCCTTCGCCCCTACGATGTGTATCATATGTTTGTAATACCAAATCTTACCATTCACCGTTTACCGTTCACCATTTACATTGCGTTCCGTATGTTTGTAATACAATAATAGATTGCCACGCTCCGCTCGCAATGACTTTCTTTCGAATTACGAATCATCCCGATTTCAGTTGTAGCTTTATCGGGACTACTCGCTATTAAATCTCATGCTCGCAGCGAATCACGGATCACGATTTCTATCCACGTTCCACCCTTCACTATCCACTATCTAAATTGCTTGACTAACTTTATTTATTATGTTATAATTAATAAATAATATGTAAAAAGAAAAGGCGGAAAAATGAAGATAAATGACCGATATGAGTTGATTAAAAAACTCGAAGATTGCGGTATTTATAACTTACTTCAAGCCCGGGACGATGCGCAGAAATATTATTATATCAAGACACTGAAGGAAGAATTATCGGATAAGAAGGAGTATCTGGAACTGACGAAGAAGAGGATTGGCCTTATTAATTCACTTCAGATCCCGATGAATGTGGTTAAGAGCACGGGGACATTTGAAAGGTATTTTTACCTGGTAGAGGATTTCCGTGATTTTCGCAGTTTAACCGGTTTATCGTCCAAACTAAATAATGAAACGCTTCTCATTAAAATTTTTGATAAGATAACGGGTGCATTGAAGAAGTTTCATGAATCCGGAATTTATTTCGGATTATTAAGTACGGAATACATAAAGATAAACCAGAATTTTGATATTTATTTCCAGGACAGTTTTCTTGATATAAGTAATTTTGAGATTCTGAAGCACATGTCTAATTTCCTCACGAACAAGAGGATTGTATTCATGGCACCTGAGGTTGTTAATCTTGAGAAGTTAACCGCGCGTTCTGATGTTTATTCTCTCGGAATGATGCTGGCTTTATTCTTAACCGGAAAGCTTCCGTTCCAGGTCCATGATTTCTTTGAATTTGGACCCAAGTCCAAGCAGGGTATTTCAGAAGTATATCTTGAGTCAATCCCTGAGAAGTGGCGCGGCTTCATATCGGGAATGATCTCCATCAATGAAGAGGAGCGTTTATCATTAGAAGCGGTTATCCGTGGATTATCCCAGATTGGCACAGGACCTGTATCGGTCTGTCAGGATCATCCTGATAAGATCGCAGTTGAGTTCTGTTCCAGATGCGGGAAGCCTTTGTGTTATGACTGTATAAAAATGATAAAGGACCATCCTTTCTGCAGTGACTGCGCAGATACATTGGAGATGCACCTGACAAATATCCCGTCGAAAGAAGAGGAGAAAAAGAAGGAAGAAGAGAAAGTTGAGCATTTTTGTGAGTTTCATCCGAAGCGTCATTCACTCCCTGATCCTTGTCCCGGTTGCGGTAAGTATTTCTGCCGTGATTGTTTAGAGGAGCTGGACGGGGTATTATACTGCGCCAATTGTTTTCTTAAGAGGAAAGAGCAGAAGGATAAGGAACACATGAAACTTGTGATTGAAGAGCAGAAGCTCCGAGAGCAGAAGAATAGCGAACGATTAGCTGCTCAGAAGAAGGCGGAAGAGGAGAAGAAGCTCCAGGAAGCGAAGAAGCAGGATGAGTTATTCAGGAAGATACAGGAAGATAAGAAAAAGCAGAAGGAATCGCCTCCGCCGTCCCCTGAACCGAAACCGGAGACTGTGTCCGCAGTAACCTCGACTCATGAGAAGACATCGGTCTTATCCATTGAACAGACCGGTTCTGATAAAGAGAAGGTTTCGGTAAGTGTAAGTTTGAATAAGAAATTACTGATCATAATCTCTTCTGTGGTATTGGTGATAGTTTTAATCTTTGCCATATCAGTTTTTCTTTCTAAAGGGAAGACCAAGCGTCTTGATAAGAAGCTGAAGGAGCAGATAGCATTATATGTTTCAGACCTTTCAACGAATAAGTATAAGGGAAAGGAGTTTGACCAGGTTCGGTTATCTCTTGCTGATTTATATTATGAGGATGAGCGTTTTGACGATTACATCAAGACCTTACGAGAGATTTATGAAGATGACAAGACTGATCCCGAGATTCGTAAAACTGCCTATACAAAGCTGAAGGAATACCTTGACAAGAAGGATCCTGAGCTTGTAAAGATATTTGAAGAATTGAATAACCCCGATTCCGGTTTTGAGCGGAAGCAGATGGCGAATGACCAGTTATTAACCAGGTACATTGAGTTATCTCTCCATGAAGATTCTATTAAGATGCTTGCTGAGAAGATCAATGATCCGAAAGAGAATTTTGATAATAAACTGAAATATTCAAAGACCCTTGCGAATATTTATAAGAAGAGAAAGATGTTCAAAGAAGGGATTAAGGTAATGCAGGACTTCCTTGACAGTACGCCCGGGGGGAATAATGAGATACGGCGTTTAGCGCGGTTATCCCTGGGAGATTATTACAGGAGTATCGGTTGGTACAACAGCGCGAAGAAGGAGTATGATGTTTTAGTCAGGCATTATTACCCTGATTATACAGAAGGGAAGCTTGCCTACAAAGCGATAGCCGAGATGAAGAAGGAAGGAAAGATCAAGTAATGCCCGAAGAGAAGAAATATAAATTTGACAGGTATGAGATCCAGGGTAAGTTGGGCCGAGGCGGGATGGCTATTGTTTATCTTGCAAGGCATACAGTATTAAACAGGATAGTTGCATTGAAGGTCTTACTTCCCGAATTTGCGAATGATGAGAGAATCGTTAAGATGTTTTATAATGAAGCTGAGGCGATGGCGAAGCTTAATCATAAGTACATAGTCAAGATCTATGATATCAGCAAGTACAAAAACAATCACTATTTTGCAATGGAATATGTAGACGGGAACACATTAAAGGATACCATTCGGCGCGGAAATCTTTCCGGGAAGGAGATTGTAATCCTGTTCAAGGAGATTTGCGAAGCGATTAAATATATTCATGACCAGGGCATATTACATCTGGATATAAAGGCGAATAATATTCTCCAGACAAAGGAGGGCCAGATTAAGATAGCGGATTTTGGTATAGGTAAGATAGAAGGGAAGGAAGAGCTGACCAAGAGAATGTTAGTAGGAACAGTAGAATACATGGCGCCTGAGCAGCTGCGCGGAGACCCGATTGATAAACGGGCTGATTTATATTCATTAGGCATAGTTCTTTACGAGTTAATTACGGGGGAACTTCCGTATACAGGGGAGAATAAGAGGGAACTGATGAAGATTAAATTACGGCAAGCGCCTGAACATCCCCAGAAGATAAATCCGTTTATACCTTACCGGTTAGGTGAGATTGTAATGAAACTGATTACATTATATCCGGAAGACAGGTTCCAATCGATCAATGAGGTTATTGAAGAGCTGGATAAGGAAGAAAAAATAATTTCGGAAGAGGAACAGTCCTTCAAGCTTTCACCTTCAGAGAAGAAGGTTCATGTTCCCGAGAAACAATATCAACAGCCAAAATATGTGAAATCGAAGAAGGACCCGGGTTTTGGTGAATTCTTAAAGAAGCTTCTGAAGGTTATTTTAATATTGCTATTTCTTTTTATTGCCGGAGTGCTCTTATCTGATTTAATTGAGATTCCTGTAATAGGCAAGCCCCTGTCAGAAATAAAGACACAGCTCAAATCAGTCTTTGAAAAAACCGATGTGATTACAGAATCGAATTTCTCAAGTTATGTCAGTGAGTTGAAGAGAGACGGGAAGAAGGATGATGTTTTCATGATATCTGAAAAGTTCATAAAGAAGAATCCCGGATACCAATTGGAGTTGTACAAGGATTTATTCACATATGCTAAGGAAGTTGAGGATGATGCTAAGGTTATTGAGTATTATGAAAAACTAAGAAAATTCCAGGGAGTATCGGAAGTTGACCTTCTCCTTGATTTAGGGAATTATTACGAGAAGCGCGGGAATAAAAAGGAGGCATTGAAGTATTATAAGAGGATTTATGAACTATCTCCCGACTCAGAAGTGGGGAAATTCGCTATAGAACGGTATAAAAAACTAAGTAAGTAACATGGAAATTTTACAGACGCCATTAAAGAAATTCTACATCAAGACCTACGGCTGTCAAATGAATTTCAGTGAATCAGAGATAATCTCCGGCCTTCTTCTGCGTGAGGGATTCAAGCCTGCAGAAGATATCCAGGAAGCGGATATAATCATCTTAAACACGTGCACAGTCAGAGACACTGCTGCGAATAAAATAATCGGGAAGCTCGGAGAATTGAAGAAGCTCAAGGAATTGAATCCCGGTTTAATCTTAGGGATAGGTGGATGTTTTGCCCAGGCAGAGAGTGAGTTTCTATGCAGGAAAGCCCCTTTTCTCGATTTTATTTTCGGGACACAGAATAAATTGATAATTCCTGACTTGATAAAGATGGTTGAATCGAGCAGGATTTCAGATGATTATGAAACGGTTCTTGATATCTCTGTCCAAGACGAATCGCAATTTGAATATACAGATGTCTCCTATTCCAACCCTGTCAGTGCCTGGCTCCCGATCATGCAGGGCTGTGATAACTTCTGTTCCTACTGTATAGTACCGTATGTTCGTGGGAAAGAGATCTCCCGCTTACCCGGTGATATAATTCAACAGGTCTCGGGGTTAGCGGAGAGGGGGTATAAAGAGATAATTTTACTCGGCCAGAACGTAAATTCATACGGGAAGAGATTCTCTGTCAAGACCGATCTACAGGTTACGTTTACGGAACTGCTTAAGAATATATCTAATATAGAAGGTATTGAGAGGATCAGGTTTATTACATCGCATCCGAAGGATTTATCTGATGACCTTATTGACTTGATGTCGACAGAGAAGAAGATTTGTAAAAGCCTTCATCTACCTGTTCAGTCCGGGTCTGATCGAATTTTAAAGTTAATGAAGAGGCAATACACCCGTGAATATTACCTTGGTTTAATTTCAAAATTGAAGACAAAGATTCCCGAAATCTCATTTTCAACGGATATCATAGTGGGATTTCCCGGTGAGACAGAAGATGATTTCAATGATACCGTTGAACTCGTGAAGGAAGTCAGGTATGAACAGGGATATCTCTTCCGATTTTCAGTCAGAACCGGAACTGCAGCGGAGAAACTCCCGGACCATCTTTCGGAAGAAGTTAAGAAGGACAGGCTATGGAGATTGATGGAGATACAGGATCGGATCACGGAAGAAGAGAGCAGGAAATATTCAGGGAAGACGATACCCGTTCTTGTGGAAGGCGCAGATTTTAAGAAGGAAGGGGAACATCTCACAGGAAGAACCGAAACGAATAAAATTGTTATTTTTAACGGGTCTGAGAAATTAATAGGAAATATAGTTAAAGTGAAAATAAATAGAACAACTCCTTATACATTATTTGGTGAGGTAATATGAAAAAGGGATTAACAGCGTTTTTAATTATAGTCACGCTCCTGCTTTTCTGTTTTGGTGATAAAGCCGGAGATGCCCTGAAGCAGGGTGAAGAACTGATAAAGAAGGGTGAAGTGAACAAGGCGATTCTTGAGTTCAGACGCGCTATTTCTGTTGATCCAAAGAGTAAGACTGCAGAACGGGCGCAATACCTGATTGCGGTATATACCACAGATGTTTTCACAAAGATCCTTGAATTTAAAAACCTGATTGAGAATAGATCGGA
>JAQVHJ010000066.1 GCA_028696285.1 bacterium | reverse complement strand
CCGCGTCAAGTTTATTTGATGCAGAGAATACGAAGGTTATCGGCGGAAACATGATTAAGGTCCTTTCCTGGTATGACAATGAATGGGGTTATGCATGCAGATGCGTAGATTTAATGAAGTATTTAAGCGAAAATAAATAGGTGAATAAATAATGGGGATCAAATTTATTGATGATTTTGATTTCAAGGGAAAGAAGGTCCTGCTTCGAGTTGATTTTAATGTTCCAATTTCAAAGGGAAGAGTTACCGATGATATTAGAATTAAAGCCGCATTAAAATCAATTAATAAGATTCTGGAAACCGGCGGCAGTTTAATTATCATGTCACATTTAGGCCGGCCAAAGGGGAAACCGGATCCGGAATACAAGCTCGATCCTGTTGCAGAAAGATTGTCCTACCTGATAAATAAACCCGTGAAGAAACTGGACGAGATTACCGGTCCGTCCGTGAGGAAGAGTGTGTCAGAGATGAAACCCGGGGATGTAGTTCTTCTTGAAAACATCCGATTTCATCCGGGTGAAACATCTAACGATCCTGAACTGGCAAAGGAACTTGCAAGCTACGGGGACATTTATATTGACGACGCCTTTGGGGCTACTCATAGAGCCCATGCTTCCATCTCGGGGATTTGCAGTTTTATAAAAGAAAAAGGTATGGGATACCTGATCAAAAAGGAATTAGACAATCTTTCAAAGGTAACCGACAATCCGGCTCTTCCATTCATTACTATTTTAGGCGGGGCGAAGGTCTCCGGTAAAATAGACCTGATTAATTTTATCAGCAATAAAGTTGATTTAATGCTGATTGGCGGGGGGATGATGTTTACATTCCTCAAAGCAAAGGGTTATGAAATTGGGAAATCTCTTCTTGAAGAAGATAAGCTTGATTTAGCAAAAGAATTATTAGAAAATTACGGGAATAAACTCATTCTCCCGGTTGATGCAAGGATTGTTGACGGGATTGATAAACCTGAAACATTACGAATTGTAAAGGTTGATGAGATTCCTCCCGATGCAATCGGCATAGATATCGGCCCGGAAACCGAAGAGAAATTTTCTGCTAAAATATTAAAGGCAAAAACAGTTCTTTTTAACGGTCCAATGGGAATATTTGAAGAAGAACCCTATTCCAAGGGAACACAAAAGGTTCTTGAGTCTATCGCTTCCGCAAAATGCATTAGCATTGTTGGTGGAGGAGATTCAGCAGCAGCTGCTTCAAAATTCGGTTTTGATGAGGTCTTTACTCATATCTCAACCGGCGGCGGAGCTTCTCTTGAATTTCTATCCGGGAAAGATATGCCGGGAATTGAAAGTTTAAAATAGGAATAAATATGAGGAAAAAGATAATTGCAGGAAACTGGAAAATGCATCTTTTAGCAGATTCCGCTCTTGAGCTTGCAAGGGGAATAGCAGAAGATTTAAAAGATGTACAAGAGGTAGAAATAGCAATATTTCCGCCATCACCATATTTAATATTGATGAAAGAAGTTTTAAACGGAACTCCTGTAAAATATGGTGCGCAAAACATGTATTTTGAAGAAAAAGGTGCATTCACAGGAGAGATTTCACCGGGTATGCTGAAGGATATCGGGTGTTCCTTGGTTCTTATCGGACATTCGGAAAGAAGGAAGATTTTTAATGAACCTGATTCATTATTAAATAGAAAATTAAAAACCGCCCTGGAATTTCAGCTACTGCCTTATTTCTGTATCGGTGAAACACTTGAGGAGCGTGAATCCGGAAAATTATTTAAGGTTATTGAGACTCAATTAAAAGAAGGGTTAGCAGGCATTTCTGAAAAACAACTTGAATCTGTCGTTGTTGCTTATGAACCGGTTTGGGCAATAGGAACCGGAGTCGTTGCTACACCAGAACAAGCACAGGAAATGCACGCATTTATCAGGGATTGGTTTAGAAAAAATTATTCAGAAAAAACTGCGGAAAATATCCGTATATTATATGGCGGAAGCATTAAACCCGACAATATTCAGGGTCTTATATCTCTGAAAGATATAGACGGCGGCTTGGTCGGAGGTGCTTCTTTGAAACTTGAGTCTTTTACTCAGTTAGTCAGATATTCAAGATAACAGAAGGGAGAAGATTATGTTATTTAACATCTTGATAGTTGTTCATATTTTAGTATGCTTAGCATTGATCGGCGCTGTTCTCGCTCAGACAGGAAAGGGCGGAAGCCTTTCAAGTATGTTTGGCGGCGGCGGCGGTGAAATGTTCCTTGGCGCAACCGGTGCAGGGAAATTATTTGCGCGGATAACGACAGGATTAGCGGTTGTCTTTATGGTTCTTTGTTTTGTATTGGCGATAATGTCTTCAAAACAATATGAATCATCCGGAATCCCTATCGGGAAACCTCCAACATCCGAGGTTCCATCAGGTCCCGGTGTTCCAACAGATAATCAACCTGTCGAGAACCCAAATCCGGAACAGCCCGTTCCTGCTCCCCAACCCACTCCTGAAGAGGGCGGGAATAACTAAGCAGCGCTCATAAATTTAAGCCGGGGTGGTGAAATTGGTAGACACGCTAGGTTGAGGGCCTAGTGGGCGCATAGCCTGTACGGGTTCAAATCCCGTCTCCGGCACCATAAATACCCAGAGGTTCCTGAACGGAACCTCTTTTTTTTCTTTTTAAATATTTAAACGTATCACGATATATTTTTTAAAATTCCTATCTTCTACCCTTGATTTTTTTGAAATTATATGTTATAATTATATCGTATAACGAATTAAATGGAGAGGTAAAATGAATAATCCGTATTTAAAGAAATTGAAAAAGAGTAGGGGTTATGATACGCTTATTAAGATAGATAATCTGGTTCCTGATTTATTCGAATTATTCAAGATGCTTTTTGAGATACAGACAGACGAGAGGTTTACGCCTGTGAAATATCGCGCAGCATTAATTATTGAAAAGGCGGGTATGATTTCCGGAACAGAGTTTAAAAATGAGATAGGATTAGCTCAGAGCACCTCTTCGGAATTGCTGACCCGGATGATCTCAGATGGTACAGTAATCAAGGTTCCTGACAAAAAAGACGGGAGAAAGACAGTTTTTCTTTTATCTGAGGAAGGGGAAGATTCTTTCTACAGGATTTCTGCGCAGCGTATAAAGCGGATAGAGATTATTCTTCAACACCTAAAGGAAGACGACCGTAAAAATCTTTTAAAAGATCTTCAAAGTCTTTCAAATATCTTCAAGAAGCTGGAGGATTAACGCGGGAAGATGGACACGAAAGTAAGGGTAACAGTTCTCGGATCAATTATCAATATAGTTTTAGTGATAATAAAAATTCTCTGGGGAATTTTAGGAAGGAGTTACAGTTTAATTGCGGACGGACTTCATTCTTTGTCCGACCTGGTTACGGATGTAATAGTATTATTAGGATTATTTATAGGAAAGAAACCCCCGGACGTGGATCATCATTACGGTCATAAAAAGATTGAAAATTTTGCAGAACTTGGGATGGGGATTGTTTTAATAATAGTAGCTGTTAAGCTCGGATTTAATTCCTTCGAAAAGACATTAGAGAAGGATATCCCTGTTCCGGAGATGTATACAATTATTCTTGCGTTCATATCAGTGGTTTTCAAAGAGTATCTTTATCAAATAACAAAGAAGGTTGCGGATTCCTCCGGTTCAGATTCTATTCTAGCAAATGCATGGCATCACAGGAGCGATGCTCTTACGTCAATTGCTGTTCTTACTGGTTTAGTTTTAAGTATTTTCGTGCCCGGTTTAATTAAGGTCGACGCGTTTATGGGAATGAGTATATCTGTTTTTATAGTTTATATAGGAATAAAAATAGGGATCAAAGCGTCGAAAAAACTCTCAGATATCGCGCCTTCTAAGGAATACATTGAAAAGGTCCGCGCTTTTATTGAAGAGATAGCAGGTGTTGATAATTGTCATTTATTGAGGATGCGTTATTTAGGGGAGAAGATTTATATAGAATGCCATATTGAAGTTGATCCTAGGTTAACAGTGGAAGAAGGGCATAACATTGCAACCGAGATTAAAGCAAACCTTTTGAAATGGGATAATAAAATTGCCGAGGTTATGATTCATATTGAACCTAAGGGGGATCATATTTCTGATGATAAACTTCATTTTAAATAAAAATCCTGCTTAATTCAAGAGTGCAAGAGAATTTCTCGCATCTGATTAACTTATAAATTCAATCTTCAATTATTCCAGACAATTAACAAGGATAATTCTTCTTAAAAAGCGTGCTCAAATTTTTTCTTGACATGGTTTTGTTAATGTGTTATAATCTTTTTCCGAGGAGAAAAATGCGAGATAACAGAAAAAAAGAAGAAACAGGAAAGAATTTTACTGAGAATGAATCAGAGCAAAATTCTTTAAAAAAAGGATTAAGAGATTATCGCCGGAAGAATCCTGAATTTGCAAAAGCTTTCATGGAATATTGGAGAAAAAGCAAGGAAGGCGTTTCAATTCCTGTTATTTATAAAGAATTAATGGAGTTGGCAATAACAATTGTTCAAAGATGTAAGCCATGTATATTTCTCCATACACGGCTTTGTATTGAAAGCGGGGCGACGATTGAACAGATCATGGAAACAACACAGATAGCAGTTGTAATGGGAGGCGCGCCTTCATATCAATACCTTGGTTATGTAATGGAAGCAATTGAACTATATGGGAACAAGGAGGAATGAGAGGATGAAGTTATCTAAAAAGGATTGTGCAAAGATTTCCGCGTTTGCCAAAATATTTGCCAATCCAATAAGAGTGGATCTCTTATGTTTATTAAAAGACGGCGAATTGAATGTCACTGCTATTTGCAAGGAAGTAAATTCAAAAGAATCGAATATTTCTCAACAATTACGGTATCTATGGGTTTCAGGGTATATTTCAAAAAAAAGAAAAGGCAGGGAGATATATTACTGCCTAAAGAATCAGAAGGCATTGAATGTTTTAAAGAGATTAAAAGACTTATCAAAATAAAAACAGGAGGAAAAAAAGATGGCAGAATTACAGGGATATCAGGTTCCGGATGATCTTTATTATCACAAAGAACATATGTGGCTTAGGGTAGAAGGTGATGTCGGAGTTGTCGGTATTACAGATTTTTCTCAGAAACTTGCCGGTGAGATTTCTTATATTGAACTTCCCGGAGAGGGAGATGCTGTGGCTCGGGATCAGATAGTAGGTACGGTTGAAACAGGAAAATGGATGGGAAAGATTTATGCTCCGGTCAGCGGAGAAGTAATTGAAATAAATGAAGACGTGGAAGATTCACCCGAGAAGATCAATGAATCACCTTACAGCGACGGATGGCTGTTCAAGGTAAGGCTCTCTAATCCATCGGAGATAGATGCGCTTTATAAAGGTCCGGCTGCGCTTGAGTGGTTAAAGGGTGAGATAGAGAAGCACGCGAAATAATTTTAGTTAACGAACTCTTCAAAAAAACATGTAATCCGGGATTTCCCATTGGATATCCCGGATATTTTTTTTCAAAAACCTCTTGCTTTTTCCAATAAATTATGATATAATAATATTACAATATCCTAATATAAGGAGGTAAGGTATGGATATTAAAATTACGTTGGATGCGCGGGGAATGCTTTGCCCGATGCCGGTACTCCAGACAGCGAAGAAGATAAAGGAGATTCAGCAGGGAGAGATTCTGGAAGTTCTGGCTGATGATGAGGGTGCGATAGAGGATCTTCCTGCCTGGTGTGAACAGACGGGGAATACTTTTATTAAATATGAAAAAATTGAGGATTATTTTTCTTTCCTCATCAAGAAGGGAGAATAACTATGTCAGAAAAAAGAAAGTCTGTAGCAATGGTTGTTTCGGAGGATACTCTGGACAAAGCGTTCATGCCTTTCATGATAGCAGTTACGGCAGCTTCAATGGATGCTGACGTGCATATTTTCTTTACATTCATGGGGTTGAATATTTTAAAAAAGAAGTACAAACCTAAGCTTCCGGGGATAATGAAGATATTTACAGGGATGATGATAAAGAAAATGAAAAAGGTAAAAGTTCCCGGCTTCGACGAGCTTCTTTCGCAGGCAAAGGAATTTGGTGTTAAGTTTTATGCATGCAATACCTCGATGAAAGTATTCGATCTGGTCAAGGATGATTTAATAGATGGGGTTGAGATTGTCGGCGCCGCGAAATTCCTTCAACTTGCGATGAATTCTGATACACAGTTATTTGTAGGATAAAAAGGAGGATAAGATGAATGTAGGGATTTTACTCAGAACCGGGCCATACTCATATGAGAATGCAGACGTTGTTTATCATCTTTCAAAAGCGTTGTTAAAGAGAGGGGATAATGTTACCATTTTCCTTTTTGAAGACGGAATAATGAATATTGTAAAGGATATTAAATCTCCCCAGGAAAGAAATATTGCTTTAATGATGAAAGAGATTGCGGCTGTTGGGGTTAAAATTACAGCCTGCGGAACATGTGCAAAATTCAGGGGTGTAAATAAAGAAGCTATCATAGAAAATGCAACTCTTTCCGGTCTTGCAACCATGTCAAAGATAATAAAAGAATCTGATCGGTTTTTAACTTTTGGATATTAGGAGAAAGCAATGGAAAAGGCATTATTTTTAGTCCGAACGGCTCCTTATGGAACGGCATCTTCGGGAGAAGCATACAGGGCAATAATTGGTTTGGGGGGGATGGGAATTGATACATATGTTATTTTAATTTGTGACGGGGTATTCAATGCGGTAAAAGGCCAGTCTCCGGAAAAACTTGATATGCATCCTATTGAAAAAGCTTATATGAATCTTAAGGATTTTGATGTAAAGTTATATATCCATAAAGAATCATTGGATGAAAGGAGTCTGTCTCCAGAGCAGGTTTTGGATGCTGAAATAATCACCACGGAAAAAGTTAATCAGTTGCTGAATGAAATTCCGTGTGTAATCAGCTTTTCATAAACAAGGAGAGAAAAATGAGTAAATTATTTATGATAATACATTCACCATATGAAAGGAAGGAAGTTGAGACCCTTTGCAGTCTTGTGAAATCCGGCGATGGTATTTTATTTATTAAAAATGGTGTTTTCATCAATAAGTATCCGAATTTTCCGGGGAATCTGGATATCTCAAACATAAAAGTTTTTGGGTTAAAAGAAGATATAGATGCCAGAGGTGTAAAGGATTGGAAGTATGATTTAGTGGATTACGAAGGTTTTGCCGGATTAATTTCAGAATATGACAAAGTCATTTCATAAATAATCCGAACAGCTTTTTTATTTGATATCGGGAAAGAGTGTATTCATAAAAACCTTGCATTTAACATTGAAAAGATTAAATTGAAAATTGAAAATTTGCAATATAGCATTTTTGCATATATTGCGGATGTTTAAAGCAAATGAAATCGAGATGAACTGTGATTCAAAAGAATTGTATTACAAACATTTGATACACATCGTAGGGGCTTCCGGCCGGAAGCCCTTCCTTTGAAATTTTTTTATAGCCTTTCGTTTCAGGGTAAACCCTTTATGGTTTACCTCCCCGGCCGCCCGTATCCTTTGAACAAAACACATCGTAAGGTTAAAATATGTGAAATGGTAACTAACTTGTAATCTATTGAGATTACTTTGTTGTTAATGTTGTTATCTGCACCGCGATGACTAAACTCGTTATTATATTTGCAGACGATTTAATGTCTCCGCGAGAATAACTTGAAAAGTATGACATTATGATTTGAATAATGGAAAAACCCCTGTTTTAAAACTTCTTGCAAAAAAACACTGAATTATGATATAATACAAGCAGGAGAATTTTATGAAGTTTTGCATAAAATGCGGAAATGTTTTTGAAAGCAATCTTGTTGTTTGCAGTAATTGCGCTGTTGAGTTAAGTGAAGTTACGGAAGAATGGCTTCTTGAGATTAACCCGGAACAGTTTAAAAACCTTTCCACTGATTCGATTAAAGAGTTAATTAAATCAAATAGGATAAATGTTCACTGTAAAATAAAACAGGTCATGGAGAGTGACTGGAATGAAGTTTATAAGATACCAATATTTCAAACTTGTTTCAGCAGGGAAGAACATTGGATAGTCAGGACAGAAGGGAAGGAGTTTGATTCATTATCAAAGGAACAGATAATCGTCGCGCTTCGAGATAAAAAATTAAGCGGTGAAGAGGAGTGCTTTCATCCGAGTGTAAATGAGTGGCGGTTAATTAAAGAGTTTATGGAGTTTTCATATTTATTTATTGACGAATTAAAGACGTGTCCTTATTGTCATGCGAGGAATTCTAAAAGTTCTGTTATTTGCTGGAAGTGTTTCAAGTCTTTTCCGGGAAAGGAAAAGGCTAAATCTCCCGATTCTTCAATAGTGGAAAGGCCAAAGAAGGTTGTAGATTCAGAAATATTGGGAAAGGATTCCCCGAAGTTAAAATCATATAAATCTCTTTATATTATATTATTCATTCTTCTTTTATTATTGATTCCGGTATATTATTGGTACAATAACAATAAAGAATCGATAAAAAAGAAAAAGCAGCTGGAGATATCTAAGGGAGTAGAGATCATCAATTGTTCTGGAAGTTGGGAGTTACAAGAATATGACGACTACTCAGTTAAAAATTTTATTATTAAAGGAAGCATCCGTAATGCATCCCAGACTGCAAAGAAAATAGTTATTTTAAAAGGAATAATTTTTGATTTTAAATCGGAGATAATATCCGAGAAGAATTTTTCTGTGGTTAAGAACGCGGAGGGGATCATTTCCGATACTGATATATCTTCAATAATTGAGAGCGGGGATGAAATAAATTTTCTTTTAAAGTTCTATCCAAACGAAATAAACGGGAGAGAAATATCTTCGTGGGATGTTAATATTTTCTATGTATCAGAGTAAACTATGAATATCTTTCTTCTTTCCATGGATCAGCGTGGTTATGGTATCCCCGTTGTTCCCAGTATCCGGGAATATTCTCTTTTGTAAATTCGATTCGAACCAGCCATTTAATCGATTTATATGCATATAACTTAGGAACAATTAACCTAAGAGGGAATCCTTGAAGGTGGTTTAAAGCATTACCATTTAATCCAAAAGCCATTAAGACATCCTCTTCGAAAAAATCAACAAGATCAAGGTTGGTTGTAAAACCGCTTTCTGCATGTAATAAAACTGCTTTTGCGTCCGGAAGAATTTCTAT
>JAQVHJ010000065.1 GCA_028696285.1 bacterium | reverse complement strand
CAAATTCCAGTCCGATAACAGATGCAACCTGAAGAATATTTTTAATCTCATCAGATAACCGGTCAATTCTTGAAATTATAATATTGTTTATATTTAATGGTATTTCATCCGTTTTTATTTTGAGTAATAATAATCCGGTTTTTTCTGTTAAAAGATTATTTTCAATCAGGTATAAACAGAATTGCCCAAGATAAAAAGGATTTCCTCCTGTTTTTTCATTTAGATATCCAACAAGTTCAGGGTGCACTGGTTTGTTTAAGATGTTTTCAATAAATTGTTTTGTTGCCTTAAATGAAAACTTCTCCAGGGTCATTTCAGAAATCTTTGGAAGGGTGCTTAGTTTTAATTTCGGTTTTGTTCCGTCATCATTCAAGCGTGAAGTTGCGATTAGTGCAATGGGATAGGTTTTCAAATTTTGTAAAAGATCTTTAAAAAATAAAGCGGAATCTTCATCTATCCAATGAAAATCCTCGATAATTATTACGGCCGGTTTGATCAATGATAAGTATTTAATTAAATCACAAATGGCATAGCGTGTTAGTTCATTTCGTAGTTTTGGTTCAAAGCTATTATATGCTGAGTCTTTGTAGTCAATTCCTAACGTTAATCCTATTAATTCCAGTTTTGAACGAATTGATTGTTTTAATGTCTCCGCTCTTCTATTCTTGATTTTTATTTTGAATATAGATTCGATTTTTCTTTTAAAAGCTTTTTCCTTGAGAATTGGAGAGTGAGTGCTTGTAAATGAGAAGAAATCATTCAAGAAATAAGTCACCGGATTCAATGATGATTTCAGTATCTGATCCGTCTGCATTAAAAATACTTGAAAAGACCTTTTCTCTTTTTCTTCTTCTAACGAGTGTTCGATCAATTTTGATTTTCCTATTCCCGGCTGCCCGTAGACATAAAGAATTCCGGCAAAATCACTTTTAAAAATCGGATTCAGGAAAGAAACAATCGATTTTTGCTCTGTCTCTCTTCCAAAGAAGAATTGAGTTGTTTCATGTTTATCCCGGGTTTTATTCTTATTTAGCAATTTATAAGTTGTAACAGCGGAACTCTTGCCTTTGTATTTAAATGCACCGAGTTTTTGTAGATTATACTGAGGTTGAGACTGAATTGCCGTGCTTTTATTAAGAACAATTGTTCCTGACCTGCTTTTTGATACTAAACGTGCAGCTAAGTTAACGAGATCGCCGATGCATGAATATGCAGCCCTAATATTACTTCCGATAAATCCTGAATAAACTGTTCCGTATGTAATCCCTGTCTTTATCCCCGCCTTGAATTCATCCTTAAGAGAGAGGGAGAAGTCTAATGCCCTATTCAATATATTCTCATAAGTCAGGGGAATCCCCCAAAAAACAGAGAAGGATTTTTTCTCAGGGGAAAATTCAATGTTGTTTAAATAGCCCCCGTACTTGTCAATCTTTGTTAAAATCTGAGTAAAGAAATGATTTAAACTTTTCCAATCGTTCTTTCCTCTGAATTCGACAAAGACCGAAACTACATTTCTAAACTCCCCTAAGGACGGAAAGACCGGAATACTGTCAGGTAAAAAGTCCCCGGGGTGAGATTTCCTTTGAACTGGAATTTTCTTTTTTATTTTTGCAGGGGGAAATTCTCCCGGAATTAATTTAAAATTATTCGGACCGATCTTTTTTAATGACAATTCGGATGTCTTTAAATTTTTCAGGAAGTATGAATCTAAAATTATTTCAGAAGAAGATGCAAGATGCTCAGATTGCATACATCGTTTTATTGCGTCTCCGGAATAATAATAATTTTTTTTATTTTCACCACCAACAATTCCCCAATCAATTTTCCCGTATGAAATTCCAATGCTTGCTGATAAAGAAAATTTTCCGAATTTTGTTTTCTGATGTTTTTCTTTTTGAAATATTGATATAATTGCATGAGCAGAATTAATAATATCTTCAGAAGTATTAAAAATTGCAGTAAATGCATCACCCGCAAAAGATGAAATATAACCGTTTCTCAGGTATATTTCTTTTATTACAGGATCATAGATACGGTTAATCGTTCCGGAGAGAATTTCTGCGCCTTCCTTTCCATAACTCATTAATTTTTCCGTAATTGAGGTGAAACCGGTAATGTCAAGGAACATTGAATAACCGTTGAAACTCCCGGATAGTTTTCTCTTTTTATACTGTTCTAAAATGAAAGAGGGAACGCTCTGTGACATTTATACCCCTATAAAAAAACAAATTCTATTCGCTTAATTTGATGTTAATATCCATGATTCTTGTTTGTGCCCCGTCTTTATCCGCCGCGATCCCGAAACTGATATATTTTATCTCAAGCTTATTTTCATTTTGCACAGTAAGTATCTCCATGTATCCCTTGCCTTCCTTGGAAAAAGTAACTTCGTAGTATTGCCGTTTTTCCGGATATTTTAGTGACTGCCAGTATTCCTGGGAATTTGAAGTTATCGCAAGGCTGAAGTAATTCTGCGGAATCAATAATAAAGAGAAATTACTGATCGTACCAAACTCATCCCAGAGAACAGAGAAACTTTTTTTAATGTCCTCAATTTCTTTTTCTTTTTCATCCGGTGAATAATTAGGATTGAAATGGTACATTTTAATGCATTCATCAAAATCCCTGAAATTATAACGTTCAATAAAGTTTTTAAACAGAGAATTCAATTGCTCTGATTCATTCGGGTTTACAGTTTCGTTCTTGATGTTTAATCCTGCGCTTTCCTGTTCAGATTTTACCTTGGCTTTTATATCATTTAACCGGCTTTCTGCACCGGATCTGTCTGACGGAAGACCGTAAAATACCTCGCTTATTTCAAAATAATTGTCAACCTGGATCATATCAAAAATAATGAATCCGTTTCCTTCATTTGAAAAATTCACTTTATATTCAACCGTTGTGATTGCCATTATCATTACACCGGTTGCTTCATTAAGATTAAATCCGCTAAACCCTATTAATTGGTAGGTGGGGTCACCGGAATATAATGACCAGTTACTTATAGAACCGAATTCTTTCTGGACTGTCTTTAACGTTTTTTCAAGATGATTTATTTTCAGCTGTGTAATTCTTTCATCTAAATATGGATCATAATAAAATAATTTTGCAGCGTCATAGAAATTCCCGCTCTGCATGTATTTAAAATAGGACTCTGCAACTTTTAAGATTTCCGGGGAATATTGAGGAAGCGGTTTGTCAACAGTCGAATCTTTGATTAATTCTCTGTCGATTTCTTCAAATTCAACGGTTAGTTTTTTCAGAATTTCAAGATTCTTCAGATTGGACCCGGGAAACATGAATGTTAATTCTTTAATTTTCAAATTACTATTGTCATTGCAAAGTTCAGAAAATATATATCCCTCGCCTTTATTGGAAAACCAAACTTTATATCTGAACTCCTGCTCGGTTTTCTGTAGAACAGAACATTGTTTATCTTCGCCATATAACGGAACACCCGAGAAAGGATATGCAGTTTTATCAATTTCAACTTTTTCAATATAACCGAGATAATCCTTTAGAAAAGAAATCTTTCTCTTAAGA
Organism: bacterium; assembly: GCA_028696285.1. Lineage (GTDB taxonomy): Bacteria > AUK180 > AUK180 > JAQVHJ01 > JAQVHJ01 > JAQVHJ01. Next base: position 5,683 of record JAQVHJ010000065.1, on the reverse strand, counting down.
TTCGTTTCAAATGAATGTTTCTTTTCCGTCCCCGGTTCAGAACAAAAAAAGAACAATTCCGGAATCTTTTCAGTATATCCCGAATTATAATAAATAAAGAACTTCTGGTCAGGAGTCGTCCCCTTCGAAACCTTTTTCACCAACCCGTTAATATTAATGTAAATAATGATGCCTACAAGAAAAGTAACCAATAGAATAGATATCATCTTCTTCTTCATACCCACCTCCAATACAGATATTATAACGCATTTACACATTCCAGTCAAGAAGAAAAAAGGGGACGGTCCTCTCTTAAAAAAGTATAAATAAAGATATTTTTTTTAGAGATTAAAACCATAAGAACCAGGAATATTGGCCGGGGGAAAGTATCCCTCAAAGAAATATCGAGAGTTTTTATTTATTTTATTAAGTAAAGGACCATCCCGGGATAATTTTTCTTGACAATTATCATAGAATATGATAAACTTAAAAAATGCATGTAAAATTAATGAGGTAAAGAGTATGGCAGAAAATATTACTTCGAGAGCGGAGGATTATTCTAAGTGGTATACTGATATTGTTTTGAATGCGAAGTTGGCGGATTATTCTCCGGTTAAGGGGTGTATGATCATTCGTCCGAATGGTTATGCGATTTGGGAGAAGATGCAGGCTGCTTTGGATAAGATGTTCAAGGATACTGGGCATGAGAATGCGTATTTTCCTATTATGATCCCGGAGAGTTTCATGAAGAAGGAGGCGGAGCATGTTGAGGGTTTTTCTCCTGAGTGCGCAATTGTAACGATTGGCGGAGGGAAGGAGCTGGAGGAGCGTTTATATCTCCGTCCGACATCGGAAACGATAATCTGGAGTACTTATGCTAAATGGATAATGTCATATCGTGACCTGCCTATTTTAATAAATCAATGGGCGAATATAATCCGCTGGGAGATGCGGACCAGGTTATTTTTACGGACGACTGAATTTTTATGGCAGGAAGGGCATACTGCGCATTCGAATGCGCCGGAAGCAGAGGAAGAGGTTTCCCGGATGCTGAATGTTTATGCGGAGTTTGCGGAGAAGTTCATTGCATTGCCGGTAATAAAAGGGAAGAAGACTGAGTCGGAGAAATTTGCCGGTGCCATTTACACTGTATGTATCGAAGCAATGATGCAGGACCGGAAAGCGCTGCAATCAGGCACGAGCCATTATCTCGGTCAGAATTTTGCCAAGGCATTTGACGTTACATTTTTGAACCAGTCCGGTGAGCGTGAACTTGCCTATGCAACGAGCTGGGGAGTCAGCACAAGATTGATAGGGGCGTTGATCATGGCGCACAGCGATGACAACGGCCTGGTTCTTCCCCCGAAGCTTGCCACGGTAAAGGCGGTCATTGTTCCAATCTGGAAGAGTGATGAAGAGCGGAATATTGTTCTGGAATATTGTAAAAAGATAGAAGGTTATCTCAAAGAGAAAGATATTAATTACAAGCTTGACGATCGTGATCAGTATAAACCCGGGTATAAATTTTCGGATTGGGAGATGCAGGGGATACCTGTCCGCATTGAAGTCGGGCCGAAGGATATTCAGAAGAACGCGGTTGTTTTATTCAGACGTGATACAATGAAGAAGGAATTCGGAATCCCACTTGAGAAGACAGGTGAGGAGGTGCTGAAGCTTCTTGATGATATCCAGAATAATCTTTTTAATAAAGCATTGGAATTCAGGAAGGAATTTACATTTTTCGTAAATGATTACGAAGAGTTCAAAAAGAAGATAGAGGATCCCGGGGGATTTCTTGTCAGTCACTGGTGTGAGTCGCCTGAATGCGAAGAGAAGGTAAAGGAAGAGACGAAAGCGAGTATCCGCTGTATTCCTTTCGATGAAGAGCTTCGCGGTTCGGATGGCAAGTGTATAGTATGCGGGAAACCCGCTCCAGGCCGTGTTGTTTTTGCAAAAGCTTATTAAGAAACCAAATGAAACTGGTTGAATTAAAAAATATAAATAAGTATTACGGGAACGATCTTATTCTCGAAGATATTTCCTTTTCAATTTATTCCGGGGATGTTGTCGGATTTTTAGGGCCGAACGGCGCAGGGAAGAGCACTACCATGCGAATTCTCTGCGGATTACTATACCCGGATTCCGGGGAATACCTTTTTCAGAAAGAGGATGTTCTTCTTAATCCGGATATGATTAAGAATAAGATAGGATATCTTCCAGAGGATCCGCCGGTATACGGTTACCTTCGAGTTAAAGAGAATCTGAATTTTTTTTATGACTTGAAGGAATCTTCCGGAAACAAGCGCAAGGACTTAAACAAGATTATTGATGTATGCGGTTTAGGGGAAGTGCTGAATAAACTTACCAATACACTTTCGAAAGGTTATCGTCAGCGGTTGGGGTTGGCAATTGCGCTTCTCGGGAATCCTGAATTGATAATTCTTGATGAGCCGACAGTAGGGCTTGATCCCATTCAGATTAAGGAGACCCGGAACCTGATAAAAAATCTGTCTTTGAAGACGACAATAATCTTAAGCAGTCATATTCTGAGTGAGGTAGCAGAGATCTGCAACAGGGTACTGATAATTAACAAGGGAAAGATCCTGACCGAAGAAACAACAGAAACCTTGAAAAAAATTACGGGGAAGGATTATTATATATTCAAGATTTCCGGTTCAAAGGATACTTTTCTTAAAAGATTAACTGAATTGAAAATTATAAATGAATTCAATGTTATTGAAGAAAGCTCGAGTGATTTTACCTTACGGATATCTTCACTTGAAGGAGCGGATGTAAGGAAGGAATTAATGAAGGTCATTAATGAAAGTGATGAATGGAACCTGGTTGAAATGGCGAAGGCAGAGCTTTCACTTGAAGATGTTTTTATGGATATTTTAGAGAGAAAGGAACCATGAATATTTTCACTATCCTGAAGAAAGATTTAAAATATTATTTTTTCACGCCGTTCGGGTATGTTGTATTGACATTATTCTCTCTTATTTCCGGGTTAATCTTTTACACTCTTCTTGCGTCATATGTTTCAAAGTATATTCAATTTACGGCGATTCTTCCCAGCTATAAGATTAATGTTAATGATTACATAATCTCACCCCTGTTCTTCAATTATGCAGTTTTATTTTTGATTTTAATTCCTGTTATTACAATTCAGTCATATCCTTCCGAGAAGCAGTCAAATACATTTGATATTTTATTTATTTCCAGATTAACCGCTCTCAGAATTGTAATTGCGAAATTTTTATCATCAACTATTTTCATCGCACTTCTTCTCGGAATCACATTTATTTTTCCGATAATCTTGTTTAAGCACGGGAACCCCGATCCCGGACCCGTATACTCCGGATATTTCGGGTTATTACTGATGGGCATGTCATTTATTTCTCTTGGCCTTTTTATCTCTTCATTTTCAAGGAGTAAGATAACCGCATCGATTCTGACATTCGGAGCAATTATGATATTATGGTTCTTAGGATGGGTAGGTGATTCATTCAGTAATCCCGACTTGAGGAATTTACTCAGGAACCTATCTTTGATTGAGCATTACTATAATTTCGGGAAAGGTATAATAGATTCGAATGATATTTTGTATTATATTTCCGTAATTATTTTCTTTTTATTTTTAAATCATGAGGTTCTATCTCTTACTCCCTATTCAACAACATCTCGCGGGATGGGGTTGAAGATAAGGCGCAGAGAAATTATTTACAGTATTATTGTTTTTATAATTATATTTGAGATAAATTTTTTAGGGTTTTTCCATTCAAGGGTTTGGGATATTACCCGCGGTAATCGCTTATCTCTTTCTTCTCAATCAATCCAGATTTTAAATAAGGTAAACGAACCGATTGAGGTGATGATGTTCTTTACTGAAGAGACACCGGGATATTTTGAAACGAGAAATGTTCTTGAAGAATTTTCCAGGATAAATCCCATGATTAAACTACATATTTACGATCCGGACAAGGAGATAGAGAAAGCCAGGGAGTATAATATAAAGGTGTACGGGACAACTGTTTTTAAACAAGGGTCAAAAATAGAGAGAACATATCATAAAAATGAAATGGGTTTGATAAATGTTCTGTTTAGATTTGTAATAAGAGAACGGTTAAAGGTGTATGTTCTAACCGGGCATGGGGAGCATTCAATTACCGATTTGACAAATACGGGACTTAATCTTTTTTACCGGCGTTTTTTGGAAGAGGGGTACGACATAGAGAAGTTGGATATCAATGCAATTAACGAGATTCCGGGAGATGCGACCATGTTATTGATCAGCGGAAGCCAGAAGGAATTTTCCGAACACGCGATTAAAGTTATCAAGGATTATTTTAAAACCGGCGGCAACCTGTTTTTATGTATTGATCCCCCGCCCCAGCCTGATCATAATTGGTTCTTGAATGAATTCGGAATTAAGCATGGCGGGGATGTTATTATAGACAGACAAAACAGTTTGTACGGGATCTCACCGATGATACCGGTAATTGTAAGCTTCAGTAATCATATAATTACTCAAAATATATCCGACTTGATTCTTCCGCTTGTCTCTTCATTTTCTTTTGTTGATTTGCCGAAGAACGGAGAGAATCTTGATTTTAATATGTATTGGCTTGCAAAGAGTTCAGACTCTTCCTGGGGTGAGGTAAATTTAAATTCACAACCAGCGGAAGATGAGAAGGATAATAAAGGTCCGTTATACGTAGCGATTGCCCTTGAAAAATATTATGAAGAGAATAAGGGATATTCAAAGGCCGTGATAGTCGGAGATTCCGATTTTATTACCAATGGTTTTATTAATTTATCGGAAAATGTTGATTTCACGGGCAATTCAATGAACTGGCTCAGCAACAGGGATTCATTAATTTACATAAGGCCCCGAGAAGGGGAGGTCGGTGTTCTGAGAATGAATCCGGGACAGGTCAGTACGATTTTTATTCTGGTTGTTGTTTTAATACCGTTAATTTTTATTCTTACAGCAATTCTTGTAATCTTCTTTAGAAAGAGATGGCGCGAATGAGAAAAGGAAAAATTTATACTGCACTTATCATTGCCTCAATTTTATTCTTTGTAATTATTTTAGAGATTAAATTAAACTCAAGGTTTGAAAAGAAACCGTCCAGGGCACTGATCTGTATTGATTGGGAAAATTTGACATCAATTCATGTAAATACAACTAAAGGCAATTTACATTTTTTAAAGACGGAAGGTGTCTGGTATATTGTCTCTGACAAGCGCTACCGGGCAGATGAAAATAAAATGCAGGGTTTAATAAATTCATTATCTGTTCTTGAGAAGAACAAAGAGATAGATGATCCCAATCCTGATTATAAGAAGTATAATTTGGATAAGCCCCCGGTTGTTTTAAAGCTGATATCGGGAACGGAAGAGCTTCTGTTTAAATTCGGGGTAAAGACCGCTGTTGGGGAGGAAGTTTATGTAATGATACCCGGTGATGAGAAAATATACCTGACGAATGCATATATCTTGTTCAGGTTCTTCTGGAGTTTTGATCAGTACCGCGATAAACGCGTGTTGAATTATGATCCTGAAAAAATCGTCCGAATAAATATTTCATACGGCGCAATGGGAGACAGACCGGATGTAGAACTGATTAAATCAGGTAATAGATGGGGAGTGATTACGCCTGAGTTAAATAATTCCATTCCGGCTGATATGGAATATGTGAACA
>JAQVHJ010000064.1 GCA_028696285.1 bacterium | reverse complement strand
ATAAAAAATTATAGCAAATAAAATATTAAAAGTCAAGAATATTCAGGGACGGTAGTTGAAAAAGTTGAATTTTTGTTAATTTTACAAAGTTTACAAAACCCCAGAGAAGATATTTCTCACCGCAGAGGGCACAGAGAAGAAATGCTTCGCATCTAAAATTGAAGATTTTAGATTGAAAATTTAAAATTGTGAATATTGCATTTATGCTTATGTTGCGGATGTTTAGAGCGAATGATGCTTAAGATGCAAATGAATGCGAGAAGAATTATTGACAGGGAACTTAAGGGAATGGAAGGGAAGAATGCTGCGCATTTAGAATTGTAGATTGTAAATTGCTGTGAGCTTTAAATTTGTATTTCTTATATTCATTCCACGTTCCACCCTCCACCCTCCACTTAGCACTAACAAAGCAGTCCCGATGGAGGTTCCACGGAATCGGGAGAGATGTCCCTCACATTTGTTCGGGATAAACTCCGGACTCAGAGAAGAAATGCTTCGCATCTAAAATTGAAGATTTTAGATTGAAAATTTAAAATTGTGAATATTGCATTTATGCTTATGTTGCGGATGTTTAGAACGAATGATGCTTAAGATGCAAATGAATGCGAGAAGAATGATCCCGACAGTTTCTCCGAAACATCGGGACACCTGCGCTTCGCTTGTCGCAGGATTAAAGGGGATTAAGAAGATTATTTATAAACAGTTATAATGCTTTCCATTCATTATTAAGAGATAGAACAGATTAAAAACATAACATAAATAATTATATTAATTAAAATGAAATGAGTACTCTTTTCCGTTGCTGATCAAAAGGCATCTAATATAATTTTAAGCAGCAACTGCTCAAAACATAAAGATCAAAATAAAATCTTTATTTCTTGTTTTAAATAGTTATGATACATTTGTTCAGGAATTATGTTTCTTGAATTTAATATTGTTGCTTTCTTTTTTTGCAACGGCAAATTAAAGTTCGCACTGCTCGCTTTAATTTAACACTAATTGACTTCGTCAATACATGGCAAATATAAATATATTACATAACTTTGTTGTTATCCTTACATAACATAAAAAACAATTGTAATTTCTGTATTTATTTGAACTCTGCAAATACTTCTTTGTCATTATCTACCCCGGGCTAAAGACCGGGGTTACTTACCATCACCGCCTAAAGGAATGTTATATGTTAAACGTTTTCTGGAATATAGGAGAATATTTCACCGCAGAGAGGTCCCTCACATTCGTTCGGGATAAACTTCGGACGCAGAGAAGATTAAATGATTAAATGTAATTTATCTTATTTACAATCTCTTTTTTCTTGTCAGTGTGTCCAGTGGTTTCAATTCACATTCAAATGATTACAAAGTATCTATCTATTTAAATATCTGCAATATATGCATAAATGCTATATTACAAATTTTCAATTTACAATTTTCAATCTTCCTTCTTCAATGCGAAGCGTTTTTCTTGCAGTGTATTTGCGGAGCAAATCCGTGTAAAAGTATTTAATCTTTATTTATTTCCCATCCGTTCCCTTTCGTTCCCTGTTTAAAATTTACATTCATCCGTTTATTATGTAACAAATGATTTTTGGTTCAATACATCTTCATAATCTTAAAGTACATAAGTAAATTTCTCTTCTTAATCCCGTGAATCCCTGTGAAAAAATGTTTTTGCAATCTTTATTGTTTTAAGCATCAATTGCTCTAAACATCTGCAACATTAGGTATAATGCGATACTTACAATTATCAATTTACAATCTAAAATTTACAATTATCAATGCGCAGCAATATGTATCGTATGTTTGTATGATATTCAAGATTGCCACGTCGAGCTCCTTCGCTTCGCTCTGGACAAGCAGGACGCTGCGCTTACGCTTGCTAGATCTTGCGATAACGCAATGACATACACACATCTGCAAACCAAAAAACATTAATAGTCATTGCGAGGCGGCTGCAAGCCAACGAAGCAATCTCACTTCGTTTTCCGAATCACGGTTCACGTCTTTCGTTTTCCGAATCGCGAATCACCTCTTACCGTTTACCGTTCACCGTTTACCGTTCACCGTTAACCGAAAAGTTATTAACTTTTCTAATAATTCGCCTGTGAAATCGCGGCGATGAGCAGTGAGATACCCATTATTATTGCCCATAAAACAAATGCTATCAGCATCCAGATAAGGGTCGCTTTTGCCCAGTTTGATTTGCTGGGATTGGTTCCCCCGGAAAAAGCCCAGACGAAGAGCAGGATAATATTTATAAACGGGATGCACATTAAAAGCATGGTCAGGAACCAATCACCTGTTGAAACGGGCGGAGCAGAAACTTGATACGGCTGGCCGTATCCGGGCTGGTTATAATTCATACTTCCTCCTTTTCTATTTCTTTTGTTTGTAATTTATTTTCATATTCCTTTATTTTTTCCTTTTCTATTTCTATCGCATCCATTATCTCACCCGCGAAATTCTTACTGCTGAAAAATCTTAGAATAAATGCGCCTCCATAAATTACGGGAAGAAATGTTGTCAGTATCCTCCAGAACAAAACGATAAACCCTATCATTGATTCTCCGGTAAGTTTTATAAAAAGCAGCGAGAACCCGAGCTCCATTGTTCCGCTTGACCCCGGGGTCGGGGAGAAATAAATAACAAATACCAGAAAGATCTGAAGTATAATCACGTGAAGCACAGCTGAAAAATCAAGGATGTCTATCTTCCCTATTGATGCGATTAAAAACACCGCAATTAATGAATAGAATATCATGAATAGAATTGTAAAAAATATGCTTAATAATAGATACCTGAAATTCCCCTTTGTAAATGAAATAAAGGATGAATGAAATTCATTTATAAGCCCGGCGATTGTTTTTATACTTGGCTCTTCGTATCTTTTTAAAAACCTCAATCTGCAGAAGAAGCGGATTATTCTTTCAATAATAACCTTATAGAAATGCGGAAAGAACCCTGACAGCATGAATATCACGACTATAAGTATCACAAAAAATATTACATTTTTAAAAATATTAAATACCTTTTCATCAACTAAGAATGATTCCTTGCTGAAGAAAGCAGTAGAACTTATTGCGGCAAAGAGGAACATTACCAGGAGCCATTTAATTAATCCGATTGTAATGGATTCCCCTACGGAGATCCCCTTCTTATTAAGCATATATATCTGAAGCGGGGCTCCTCCGCTCTGGAACGGGGTAACAGTCGAAACAAAGATGTTTGCGAGATTAACCCCGGTGCAGAACATTATTGGAAGTTTATACCCCAATGCCTTTGCAAATGTCCAGATTATAACACCGTCAAAATACCATGCAAGAACTGAAGATAGAAATGCAAGGAAAAGAAATATGTAATTAACATTCTTAATCTGTTCCCAGGATTCTGCGTCGAGTGTTTTCCAAAAAATTAAAACGAAGATCGCAATGGTAATAATTACAAAGATTCTGATTCCCGCGCGGATATAGTTCCCTCTTTTCCTGTGCTTATCATCTACTTCATTCTTCAATTGATTTCAGCTCCAGATTAAATATCTTGAATAAATACTTGTTGAAATCAACCGTTCTCTGCACCTCAATCCCGATTGAATCCCCTGTATTCCTTTCAGGATATGGGTTAAGGTTGATCTCCGATTTGAACAGGATATATGAATTAACATGAATATTCAATGCAATACTCGGATCACGGGGATTAGTATTTACATATGAAGAATAACTGAGGAACATTCGCGGAGTAATATACTTCCCGAGTGTTGCGCGGTATAATTCCTTCGCCTCTTCCGACTCCTCTCCTGTCTCAATCTTCAAGCGCTTCACGTCAAAAAATCTGTTTAAACCCGGGGTATACCTGCTCGCAACATAGTTGAATCCTTCGGTAATAAACTGCTCCATAATAAGCTCCCTCAGGAACTCACTCTCGAACTTCTGGCCGTCTTCTAAAAACTCGGGCATTTGATGAATAAAAAGCAGTGAGAAAATCTGGCTTTGGTCAAGATCGGGAATTGAAGTAAATACAACCATCGGCGATGACTTTCTACCGGTTATTTTTATCTCAATCAAGTACTCCTGTATCCTCGTTTGAAGAACCATATCCAACTCGGGATCAAATTTATCTTCAAGATCAAATTTAATCAGGCCTTTCGTCAGATTAAAAACATGTCCCCACTTATACATCTTCCCGCCTTGAATATCAATATCGCCAAGAATTGTAAATGCATTGAGACTCCCTTTTACCTGAAGCTCTTTCGCATTAATATAAAAATTCTGCTGTGTTCCGGTGAACTTTACATTATCTTTAACCTGTATCTTAAGGTTAATATCCATATCATTCTTCAGGTCAAAAGACAGCATATCATACGACGGCTCTTCTTCTTCCTTCTTAATAATAATATCGAGAATATCCGTTCCTATTGAATAAATTATACTGAAGATATCCTGAATCCTTATAACGTCAATCGAAGTCTTTGCTTCGTATATCTTAATAAATCCCGTAATGGACGGTTTCGAAGCGCCCGGTAATTTTTTCAAAACAAGATCAACGTTCTCTACAGAAACATCGGTGTCGGGGAGAATTATCGGGATTACTCCGGAAGTCTGTAAAAATCTGATTTCATACCCGTCAACTGTAAAATTATTCAGATTTACAACGCCTGAAAGCTTAAAGCTGCCCTCGTTATACTTTCCTAAAAATTTCCCGGTTAGACTTGGTATGGACAAATCATTTCTTCCCGGGCCGGAAGGAAGGATATTTATACTTCCTTCAATCTCTGTAATGTCAAAACTCAACGATGTCGTTTCTTTTTTATATTTAAATGCAAAGAATTGCTCTGTCTGCTGTGTAAGTACTTCCGACTTAATTCTGCCGTTGCTTAAGGTCAAACTCCCAGTGAGATCCGGCGACTCGAGAATCCCTGATAACTTAAGGTACCCGTTAATCTGCCCCTCAATTTTTTTCATGAAATCAAGGGAACCGGTTTTATTCTGAAGAAACGGGAGATAATTAACCAGATAATTAATCGTCTCAAGAGATACATTTTTAAAACGTGTATCTCCGGTAATCATTCCATTATTAATAAAATTAAATCGGCCGGGATTTATTGAGATTTCAACGGGAACCTCACCGTTAAATAGAATTGAATAAAGCTTGTGCTCCAGCTTAATCTCCGATAAATTGAGAGTGGAATCTTGATAACTGAGATTCCCCTTGAGTATGCCTAACTCTACTTTTTTTATGGTATTATAAATATTTGTGCTGAAATCTAAATTGAAATCAGGGTTGACTAAGTTCCCCCCGGCGGTAATATCCGCACGGAAATTCCCGGAAAGATCTTTCAGGAAAGGATTATTCACGAGACTTAAAAGGAATTCCGTGCTTATTCTTGATACGGATGCTGTTAATGTAAATGGGATATCCGGAGCATTAATAAAAAACTTGGAAGATATCTTCATGCTTCCCGCATCATTATTAAAACCCGCGTCAATATATTCAGGTGTAATGTTTATATTCCCTATTAATGGATCAAACAAATATTTCCCAATATTTATATCATACACGACCGAATTTACATTTATATTATACGAGTCTATCCACCCGGAGACAATGGCGTTGCCGCGTAATTTTACCCGGGCAACAGGTAAATCAGAACCGAGAGCATGCTCAAACTCGATTTGGCCAAAAACAATATTCAGTGAACTTGAAGGAATGCTTGAAAATAATGAATCGATGCTTCCTGATATGCGGAAATCTCCTTTAGAAAACTTCCCGTGGAACCGGTCAAAAACAATCTTTCCCGAATCCATTTTATATGAAGCCGTGATATTTTCTAACGGGTCAACTCCGGAAAAAGGAAATTTCACTTTCTGAATTCGGACATTTCCATTCAGACCAAGCGAATCGGGAAATTTCTCTTTGAGTGAAAAGTCACTGCTTAAATTAACTTCGGAAATAATGAAATCATATATTGACATTTGAGGAGATCTTAAATTTATATTCCCAATCAGATTATTCGTTGGACCAGAGACCCTCCCTGAAAATTCAAGGTTTGCATTTATAGCTGAGATAAAACGTTCTGCCCGGAGATTTCCTGAAGTAATCTCAAAGTTAATATAAGGATTCTCTCCCAGGACAACCGTTCCAAAACCGGATGCGCTGTAAAAGCCGTCTGTAAGTTTTATTTCATTAAATTGTAGATTATCCCCCTCCTTAATAAAATTGAAACTGCTTTTGCTTACAGGGTATCCAAATGCTTTCCCCGTTACATCCCAGAAACTTCCTGTGAATTTATCCTGATTACTTTTTGTTGTTTGATATTCAAGAATAAACCCGGTCGAAAATAGAAGCGTTCCTTTTGAAAGGCCAATCTCAGGGAACGCAATTACCGGATCAACATTATCGCCATAACCTTTAATTATAAAACTGCTTTTATCAAAAAAGAATCTGAAACTGCCCCTGACATTCGCCTCGTTCCATTCCGCCTTCTTTACATCAAGAACCAGCTCATTATCAATTAAGGATATATCCGACTGTATGTTTTTTAAGATCTGGTCATATGCAAAAACATCTCGGCTCTCTGCATAACCCTCCATTGCAAAGTCACGGAAACCCCCGAAGATCTTTACTCCTCCAGTAACATCACCGGAGAGATTTTTCTTACCGTCATGTATAAAAATATTATCAATCTCTTCAAGGTTAATCTTATCCGTATCAAACTGAACAAAATATTTCTCTTCCTTTAAAAGAACCTTTCCGGATGATGTAAAAGACCCTGTTCGAATGGTACCTTTTGCATTATTCCAAATTATTGATTCCGGCGTAATTACCACCTGACCGGAAAAATCTTCTGCAAGTATATCCGAAAAATATATATCTTGGGATTTTATATCTAAATGCCCTTTATATCTATTTATATTTATCCTGAAGATATCAGTTTCTGAGAGAGAGTTTCTCGCGTTACCCCTTAAATTAACGCCCGAAAACGAAAGAACCGTTCTGTTGTCATTAAAAATAAAACCGGTATTGTTTAACTGTATGTCACGGACAGTTATCTTCCACTTACCCTTTTTTAATTTTTTACTCTGCGTAATATTTTTATTTGACGATGTAATTGAAAATATCTCTTCTAAATTAAATTTATTGCTCCGCACTTTGTAAAGATTGACAAAGACTGAATCTCCTCGAACCTTTGTAACATGTATCTCTCGAAAGAATAACCGTAAAAGCTGGTATTCTATCTTCAGGTTTTTAAATGCTAAAACCTTCTCATCTGTATTTTTATTTGAAATAAGAAGGCTGTCAATTGAAATATAACTGTAAAAATCCCCGGAGATCTTTCCCACTTCAATCTTGTAATCTTTATTAAAGGAAACCTGGGCAATTAAAATAGACCTGAATATTTCCGGGAGAGAAATATATACCGCTATTAAAATAAAGGATAGAACAAATAAAAGTATCAGAAATATCTTAACACTGCGCTTAATTTTCATTCTTTATTCTGGATTCTCCGGAAGTTCATTTTTTATCTCGGTAATTTTATCCGCAATTATATTAAATATCAATGTGAACTCTTCCCTGTTAAATGCCTGATAATCTGAATATAAACTGCGCCAGATCAAATATATCTTTTTCACATTGTTTAACTTTGTTTCTGCCGAACTCTTCTTTTCAGGATCTTCTATTTTTCTTAATAGGATTTCGAGTTCTAAAATCTGCTGGTGAAGCATCTCTATCTCGGAGAATGACAATAAATTCATCTTATTATGATTAGCAAATGTATCTGCTGTATTCTGCGCATTTATTTCTCTTAACAGGAACATCTCATCTTTCTCATTATTCTTTCCAAGCGCTCCTTTAAGATAGATGAAGTTAAACATCTTCAACTCAAGAATATAATTAAATGCTTCTTCCAATAAAATAAAATCATCCTTTGTATATTTTTCAAATTCATCCTTTGAAATTTTTATAATAAACAGCGGTTCCTTCTTTTTAAACAGGTCCGTTTCCGGAATAACCGGAGTTGAATCATAAATCTTCTGAAAATTCTCTTTGTAGTTCTTCAGGTTTTCTGTATTAAACAATCCACTGAATTCCGGTGAATAGAAAATAAAACGAATTATGTCCTTCTTTTTAACTGAATAAAAAATGAAATTTGAAAACACATCCTTCTCTTCTTTTGTCAGTTCCGGATACTCAATGGTTTTAATGGATTTATTAAATATCTCCTTGTCTAATATTACATACGAATATCCTCCTTTGGCAATCGCTGGAATATCTTCCTGAAATATATTTCCGTTTGGCGGATAATATCCTGACGATTTTGTAAACTTGGACCGGCCATCAGATAATTCCTGAGTAATTGATATGGACGAGGTGTCGTTAAGAACAGTATTTTCCGTATAAAAATTCGGGTCTGAATTGTATAATGACGATGTAAGGATTTCAAGAGAATAGCTCTTTGCAATAGCATGAAGCTTCTCACGGAATTCTGTTAAAAGAGATATTTCCGAATTTAAAATTATCATGACTTCTTCTTTTGTGAAGCCGGAATTCTTTTCCTTCAGGACTTTCCAATTCTCATCCTCAGCAGGGATCTTATCTTCAATCAAAGGTTTGTGATACTTTCCGATCACATCATAAAACTCTTCTTCGGTCAATGCACTTTCCTGAATTGAAAATAATTTTGAGAATGCAACCCGGTCTTCTGTGTTGAGTTCTGAATAGTCTTTCAGTGAGACCCTCAGCTTATCATCAATATTACCGTTAAGGAAATCGTCAAGTATTAAAAAATTAACCGGGGGAATATATAATATGAAATTCATGATCTCAAACTGATCAAGAAATTTTAAAAAGAAATATTCTTTTTGGAGTATATTCTCTCTGAAGTCATTTGTAATAATAAAATCTTTATCTCTGAACGAATATGAGTACCTGTCCATTTCAAAGAAAAAGATTACATCCTTCCGCTGAATAACAACCTCTTCAGAAGCCGGAACTCCTTCCTTCTCCGAAGCAGGATTAACTTTATTTATATTTAATAGCTTCTGCAGAATATCACTGAAGAACCCGTTTTCTGAAGAAGCGGAGATCAACATCGTAAAAATTATCAGGAATAAAATTAATACCTTTTTCATTTAAAACTCCGAATATGATATTAAACAAATTCAATCTCACCCGATTCCTTCATTGACTTAATTGAAACAACTCCATAAACATCTATCTCGGGATACTTT
>JAQVHJ010000063.1 GCA_028696285.1 bacterium | reverse complement strand
ATGTTTAGTGCGATTGATACTTAACAAGAGAATGAATACAAGAAGATTTTTTTTACAGGGATTGACGGGATTAAGAAGATTATTTCTAAACAGGTTAGCATAACATTCGTTATGCTTTATTAATGGATAAATATATTCAAAAATAAAAGATAATGTTGTTGATGAAGAATTGATTATTCAATCAGTATAAAATATCTTAATAAAATAGCTTGCTATCTAAATTAAACATCTCTTATTTTTGATATATATTATCCATTAATTCCTGAATGCAAAGCATTCGACCTGTTTATAAATTACATTTAAATATTTAATCTTCTCTGCGCCCTCTGCGGTGAAAATTACATTCAATTGATAAGGAAGTAACAAGTGCTCTCTGGTTCAAAGCAGCATGATTGTTTGAAATATGCACATATTCATGCTCTTCATGTGCTTCATGGTAAAAAATTCTTTTGTATTTCAGTTCACGGGTCATCCCGATTTCAGTTGTACCTTCATCGGGACTACTATGTTGGTGGTAAGTGGAGGGTGGAGCGTGGAAGGTGGATTGAATATGAGAAGTACAAATATTATGCTCGCAGCACTTTTCAATCTACAATCTTCAATTATCAATTGTAAATCTTCCTAGTTCTAAGGACCTTAGATAAAAGAGTTGTATTCGGTTTTTCAATTTTCAATATACAATTTAAATCTTTTAATGTGAAGTTTTTTGGTTCAGTATATCAGTATTATTTTTATATCAATTAAACAATCTTTTTTTTTGCACCTGTAATATTGTGGTACAAAATCTTTTCTTTGTCTTCGCAGTTAAAACTCAGCTTTTTCAACTACCGCCCCAATTAATATGGTTGAATTACCATAAATAAGACTAGTTCCCATAGATTTATTTTTTCTATTATCCATGTAATTATCCTCGCATAGGGTATTTCATCATTTCGATCAACTTGGCATATGATTTGTATAACTTAAAGGTAAAGGTTCTTTGAAAGAAGCAAAATAAAAATTTAAAAATGGAGGCGGCAAATGAAAAACTTCTTTTCCGTTATTTTGGCTCTTCTTCTTCTTTCTTTCGGTTTTATCAGCTGTGATTATTTCAACAATCCTGCTGATCCTACTGAAGAGATTTATGAATCCCGGGAAATTGAAATCGACACTCCCTATTCAGTTGAACCGGTATTTTATTTCGGTTTTTGGGGAGTTGTAAAATACAATTACTTACCCGTTCAGTATTTCACCAATAAGGAAATAATAATGACCGTTATCCTTGAGGATGAAAGCTCTGTTCAGCAATCTGTTTTTACAGATGAAAATGGTTATTATGAAATTGCATTCTATGATATCGTTGATCATTCTAAATTAAAAATCGAAATAAAAGTTAACGATGATGGATTTTATCCAATGATTGGTCTTTTTTCCTATGAGAACGGGGAATTAATCGGATCCGATCCCATGAATGGGAATTGGTTAAATATTATTTTTGTAAAAAGATAATTTTAATAAAAAGATTAACCGGAAAGAATCCGGTTAATCTTTTTTCCATTTTTCCGTTTTAAATTACAAAATAAATTTAAAAACGGTTTGATTTCATTTATCTCAAGATTAATATTAATGACTTTAACCTGATTTGTGTGAGGGAGTATCTTCTATAAGTATTTAATAAATGAACTTTAACTTCCGGTTTTTTGTTAACGTGGATTTTAAAAAAGTTTAAAAGAGTTTTTTTAACCATAGAGCACACAAAAGTAAATAATTAAACATTACATTTTGAATTAAAAAGAAAGAAATCAACTCTTCATTCAAATCCGTTTGATAAATAACCGTTCTTCACTCTTAGCTCATTACTCTTAATAAAAAACATTTTACATAAACGAATTAAATTTGAACCAAAGAAATTAAGTATATTGATTTTAACAAACTATATCTTTAAATATAAAATAGTTAAGATAGAATTATCGTTTCTGTAAAATAGACGCTCTTTAATTTTGGGGATATTATCCTAATACTTACTGTAGTGTCCCCTATGTTTAAGACAAAGATATACTATTTTTAGTATATACTTTGTCTTTTCTTTTTTGTTTCTTTTTTCTTTTTTTAACCCCGGAACCTGCCTTTTAGATCCAAAGAGCTAATTAGTGCTGATATTATTATCCTCTAAAACCTACTGATTGTCAAGTTTAAGGTTAGTAAAATATTCATTCTTAAATTCATAAGGTGATTTATAATCCAGGGATGAATGCATTCGTTCGAGGTTGTAGAACTCCTTAAATGCGTTAAGACCGGCATTGTGATTATCTATTGTCTTATAATTGTTAAGCCATAAATGTTCTTCTTTAAGCGTTCGGAAGAATCCTTCTATTGATCCGTTTTCTTTGGGATGTTTATAGCTGGTATATCGGATCTCAATATTCAAGGTACTGCATTTATCCCTGAAAAACTGTGATGTCGGCTGACAGCCATTGTCTGAACCAAGAACCAATCCATTTACCGCGTTAATTTCCTTAAACGCTTCCATAACCGCCTCATTAAGGCAATCATACCATTTATGCTTCTCGCTCTTAAATACCCTTTTAAGGCCAATATCTCGCGCGTAAAAACATCTTTTATCCCTACTGTATATATCGGCATGGAATCTTCAAGATAACCTATCGTCATGTCAATCTGCCAGAATTGATTCGTACCTGTAACCTCCGGCTTTTCTATTTTCTTAAAACCATTTCGCCTGGTATGATGAGACTGACAAAGACCATTCTTACGCATAAGTTTCCCGACCTTCTTAACCCCTATCTTTATATTATGTTTCCGCTTTAATAAAGCCCTGACGCGTCTATGGCCATACATACAATAACGCTTATCGCTTAAAATCTGTTTGATTAAGCTCAGAACATTCTCATAAAACTCTTCTTTGTAAGATCTTTTTTTATCGGTTTTGGACTCCGACAACCAACGGTAATATGTGGACTTATTAATCTCCAAAGCACGGTAAACTGATTTTGCTGAGTATCCCGATAGTTCTTTACTCAAAATCGCATCTTTTTTCATTTTATCGGTTATTTTAGAGTTTTTTTAGTATCTCATTCTGGATCGTAAGGTCACCGATGAGCTCCTTATACTCCTTAAGCTTTTTATTTAATTTCTTAACTTTTTCATCGTTCTTTTCTCCCTTCAAACCATTCTTAAGGCCTTCAAGGGCTTTATCCCGGAGCTGGTAATAATAGCCGGTCGTAATCCCGTATCTTTTGCAAAGATCAACAACTGTCTTTTCTCCCTTCATGCCTTCAAGAACAATCATTACGTTCTGTTCTACTGTAAGTTTCTTGTTAGACATCGCCGTATCATCTTTTTTCCTTAATCATATATAATACAAAACACAAAGTAAAGACTGGCCACAGGCCTATCAAAAGAGTCAACTAAAAAATTGACTCATTTTTTCAGGGTATACGACATATTAATTATTGTAGTTCAGTTACTTATAAGCATAAAAAAAGACCCGTTATTTTGAAACGAGCCTTTTTTAGAGAGTGAGGAGGGATTAGTAGAATGGATTTATTTATAGTAAAATTCTTTAAATATGAATTTTGTATTTGAATTTTCTTCAATCGGTATATCATTTATAAATTCAATAAAATATTCAGGTATTACATGGTCGTTATAAACAAAAAGCCAAATTTTGTAATCCGGATATTTTCTTCCGAAATGAGTTAAATTCATTTTATAACTGCAGTCGGGATTAAATTTACCATATTTAATCTCTGTATAAGTTGTACCTCCAAAGGTTACAATAGCCATAATATTCAAAGATTCAATAGGAACATCCGATGGTAAATTTTTAATTCGACCGAAAACTGTTGCAAGATGATAATTATTTATATCACCTGTGTCGTAATCGAAATTAAAAAGAACCTTAGGTTCAGTCGGAGTATTTACATGGTCCGAACATGAGATTGTAAAAATAAGTACAACCAGCATGATCAGCCCGGACACGATCATCTTGAAAATGTTCACTTTTTTCATTTTATCCTCCTTTTTTAATTAAACCAGAAATTTGCCATTAATCTTTTTCTGTTTACATAATAATCATAATATCCAATAGGTTTTCCGTCTATGAATTTTACAGTATAAATTGGATATATTCCAGGCAAGTCGGCATGAAGTATTATTAGTAGATTCTTTATTTCCTTATAATATTCAACAGTTAAAGTGTAACTTCCAGTTTTGTTTGTTACAGCAGTTATAGAAAATCTCTGATCATCTTCAGGAATATATATGTCCGCAATAACTAAAACATCAGATAATCCCTGTTCCATTTTAGGTGTTAATGATTCAACTACCTTTCCATAAAAAGTAATAATTCTGCAGCTTTTACTGTTTGTTGATATTTCTTTACTATTATCTGAGAAATAATACTTACTGTCAAAGGGATCCGTGGGAGATATTATTCCCGAACATCCAATAATTAAAATCAGAACTGAAACTAAAAATCCAGCAATGTAAACATTTTTCATTTTTTTCCTCCTTTTTCAATGAACTAATAAAATTAATACAACTCTCATGCCAGGATTATAATAATTTAAATGTCCAATAATCGGCATGTTCCACCGATCCATAAAAAATTAAATCGTGGTTTCATTCTATTATTATGGTATTATTACCTCAAACACGAAATTCATTTTCCTGTAATATCTTTCTAAATTTAATTATTTAAAATTTGATCCCTGATGCCGTATGCAAAAATTTCTCAAACCCAGATACCGTTTAGATTTAATTTAAAATCTATGGTAACGCTACCTCGATAAAAAGATTCTACCATACTTCCTTAACTTTAAGACTCTTGCATCTGCTGAATTGTTGGCATATTTTCAAAAACGAAACTTGGAATTAAATATGCAAAAACAATAAGTAGCTCTTTAAAATATTTAAACAAGTCTGGAGATGATTATGAAAAAGATTTTAGCAATTATCATTCTATTGGTAATGATTCAAATTTTATGTATAGCTGAAGAACTAGACGGAAATTCTATTCTTCATTTAGGTTTCAGTTTTTCCGGAGTATATTTAGGAACAAAAGCATTAGATACCATATATAATACTTTTAATATTAAAATAATAGATTCAAAATATAACATTTTCATTATATCCGGATTAATTTTATCTTTGGGATATATTAAAGAGAAATATATAGATTCAGACTTTGAAAGAATTGATTTTTCTCTTGACTTAGTTGGGGTACTTTCCGGAATTAAATTTTATAACAAAGAAAAAAGGAGTGATTTGAAAAATGAAAAAGATTCTTATTTCTGCAATGTTGATCTTTCTCTTCATAACTTCAGTTATGAGCGAAGAATTTTATATGGAAAAAGAGAAATACCCTGTATGGAAAGATTCGAATTATCACAGCCTGGTACTGTTCTCATTAAGTACCTTTACAGTTTATCATCTGTGCAATAATTACTTTCAAACAAAACTTCAGCTGGGGGAACAAAAATCAGAAGAGCTTTCTCTGGCAGCCGCAGCATTAACAAACTTATTACTTTGTGTCATTTTGAACAATATAAACAATTCTACTGATTCAAAGATGGATCAAGAAGCGGGGATTGTAGGGATATCCTTTTCTCTTACATATATTCGAATTCCTCAAATTATACAGTCCGGAAAAAAAGATAACATTAAAAATCCAAAAAATAACTTGAAAATCAGTAAAGAAATATTATATAATGAGTTGAAAGATAAGGCGGAAAAATGAGAAGTACTTTTAAACACTTATTATTTAAAGATTTTGATCCTTTTATTTTCATGATGTCTATTGTAATTTTGGACGGCATTCTTATTTTTAAATATTTCACTTCATTTTATTTAATATATTTAATCGGCTTTTCTGTAACGACAGCAGGAATAGCGGTAAATTTAATAAAAATTTCAAATAAAAAATTTCAGAATAAGGAACAAGATCCTTTAATAATATTAAATTTTTTTTCTGAATTAATAAACTGTCATTCAAAAAAAGAATTTGAATCGGTTCTTTGCTCAAAGTTATGCAAGTTAAATTTGATTATTTCCGCAATAATATTTTTGAAATCCCCAAACAGCATAAATTATTTAAGTGAAGTAAAAAACAGTTTTAATTCAGGAGTCCTCCAAATTGAAAAACAAAAATATATTTTAATTCTCTCTGAAATACCGAAAGACTATCTTATTATTTTATCCCAAGACCATCTCAAATACTTTCAAGATCAATATTTTAATCCCGGAAATTCTATTCTGCTTATTAAATTATTTTTACCTGAGCTTGATAGTCAAAAATATATTGCTCTTGAAATTAACAGCAGAGATTATTTTATGAATAAAAATATCTCGGAAATTCTTATTTTAGTTCAAATTTATAATGAATACCTTCGCAGATTTTTAAATTTTCATGATGCAATTGAAAACACGATCCGTCTTTCCTATTTCGTGGAAATAAATAAATTAATTAATTCCTCTTTAAATTGGAGTGTAATAGTTAAAAATATTCTTTTATATCTGTGTAAACTTTTAAATTGTGATGTAAGCATGCTGTTTCTTTTTAATGATTCCGATAATAACCTGATTTTAGAAGATATTTCAGGAAAAAATATTAATAGATCAAATAAACTTGAAGTTCAGGGTACTTTGAAGATAAACGTTACAAGTATTTTTCAAAACAGCCCATATGGTCTAGTTAAGTTCGACGATATTTCATTGCTTTCCAATGATTTTAAAAACATAATTACTAAATTAGGACTAAAAAATATTTCAAATATAATTATAGCTCCATTAAAAATTAAAGATAAATTTATCGGTGTATTAGCTGCGGTAAATAACGGAAACCAAACAAAAATCAAAGATGAGAATTTGGAGTTAATTCAGAATTTTTCTCAGATAGTTTCTATATCTTTAAGTAATGCTTCGGCTTTCCGAAATTTCCGGAGGGAATTCTCAAAGGTGCTTCGCCATACCAGTGAAGTTAAAACAAGAAGAGATGCCCTCGAGTCAATTTTTGAAAGCATTAAAGACGGTATTATTGTTACAAATAATATCGGAAATATTATTGAAATCAATTCAACTGCCCTTGAAATGCTGAGTCTTCGGAATAAGAAGCAGGTTGTTAATAGAAATTTTGAGAATATTCTGAAGCCATATCTGGCCAGAAACTCATACAATAATCCCGAAGACAGATCTAATATTATCTGTAATTCAAATTCCCCTGTTGAATTCAAAATAGGTGATCATTTTTACTTAATTAATATCGGATTAATATCAGAAGAAGATAGCATCGATTCAGGTACTGTAATAGTCTTTGAAGATGTATCAAGATATAAAAAAATTGAAGAGTTAAAAACAGAGTTTATTTCAAGCCTTTCACACGAATTAAAAACACCGCTTACTTGCATTATCGGTTCAGTTAAAATCCTTAATAAAAAATTTTCAGAAAATCCCGAATCGGATATTTACAAACTGATAGAAATCCTTGACTGTGAATCAAAAAATTTACTTTCTCAAATTGATAAGATTCTTCAACTCTCAAGATTCGAGGTTAAAAAAGAAAATTTAAATATTGAGGAGTTTAATCCTGGAGAAGTTGCCGAACGAATTGAAAACACATTTAAAGATAAATTCCAGGAAAAAAATATTCAATATTACCTGCATCTCCAGACGAATCTTTTCACAGGAGATAAAGAAAAAATTTTTCAAGTGATAAGCAATTTGATCTCCAACAGCATTAAATATAATAAAGTGGGGGGCTCTGTAAATCTTACGATTAAAAAAGATTTAAACAGTCAGATAATTGAAGTTAGCGATTCAGGAATCGGGATAAAAGATGATAATATCAACAGATTATTTGAGCCTTTTTACCGTATAGAGGACAAGCATCATGAAATTCCAGGGACAGGACTCGGCCTATCTATCTGTAAGAAAATTATCGATTTACATAAGGGAAAAATAGAAGTGTTCAGTAAACTTAACCTGGGAACAAAATTTATTTGTTCCTTTCCTAAAATTTATGAGGGATAATATGACTGCAAAAATAATTGTGGCAGATGATGAACTTAATCTTTTAGAAGTTTTCAAACGATTCCTTGAAGAATTAAATTACACTGCCATCATCTGTAAAACAGGAGAAGAAGCGTTTGAAGCCTTTAACAATAATCCGGATACCGCTTTAATCATATCAGATATGAGAATGCCGGGGTTTTCAGGTATTGAACTTCTTGAAAAAGTGAAAAAGATCAATCCTGATATAGAATTTTTAATCATGACAGGATTCGGATCAATTGAAGAGGCTGTCAAAGCAATAAAACTTGGAGCTTTTGATTTTATTACAAAACCATTTCAGATAGATAAAGTTATAATTTCAATTGAAAATGCTTTGGAAAGAAGAAAATTAAAAAAAGAAAATTTCTTTTTAAAAGAGCAATTGAATAATAATTTAGGATTTGAAGGCATTATAGGTATTGATTTTAAAATGCAGAATATCTTTAAAACAATATTAAAAATCAGAAATGTTGACGGTAATGTTCTCATTCTCGGAGAATCTGGAACAGGAAAAGAATTAATCGCCAAATCCGTTCATAAGAATTCCATATATAAGGAAAAACCGTTTATCGCAATCAATTGCAGTACCATTCCCAAAGATTTATTTGAATCTGAACTTTTCGGACATGTTAAAGGAAGTTTTACCACTGCAGTTTCAGATAAAATCGGTTTATTCAAAACTGCCGATAAAGGAATTCTATTCCTCGATGAGATAACAGAAATACCCATGAGTGTTCAAAGTAAACTCCTGAGAGCTATTCAATTCGGTGAAATTAAAAAGGTAGGAAGTACTAAAATTGAAAAAGTGAATGTAAGGATTATCGCTGCTTCCAATAGAAATATACGTTCTTTAATCGATCTCGGTGAATTTAGGGATGATCTCTATTATAGAATAAATATAATTGAAATTACTATTCCGCCTTTAAGAAAAAGGAAAGAGGATATTCCCCTTCTTATTAATCATTTTGTTCTAAAATATTCCGAAAAGCATAAAAAAGATATTGCTTATATCTCAGAAAAAGTGATGAATTTTTTTCTCCTGTATGAATGGCCCGGTAATATCAGAGAGTTGGAAAACTTTATAGAAAGAGCTATTATCATGGATTCGGATAATAAAATTGATACAAACGACCTTCCCCAGACATTTATAGATTTTACAGAGAATAATTCACAATTTAAGGAAAGTTTAATTTTCAATATTTCAGAAAAAACCCTTGATATTGCTGAGAAAGAAGCAATTCTTATTGCTCTT